>NZ_JBSGUP010000242.1:0-11252 GCF_053607985.1 Streptomyces sp. NPDC055078 | reverse complement strand
GTTTGGCCGCCGCCGGGGACTTCTTCGGCTTCGAGTAGCGCATCTCGCAGCGCACATCGCCCTTGCAGAACGCGACCGACTTGGACGACTTGGCGGAGACGGCGGGCTTGGTCTTCTTCTGCTTCTTCTTCGTCTTCTTCGGCGTGAGACCGTCGGGGTCGGTGAAGCTCACCGGGTTGTTGTTGGCGTACGCGTACCCGTTCATCTGCTGGGGATCGTTGAAGTCGATGACCGGGTCCACCGAGATGAACCGTCCGGTGAGCGGGTCGTACGCGCGGGCGCCCAGCTGGGTGAGACCGGTCGACGGGTCCTGGGTGCCGCCGACGAAGCCCTTCTGGCCCGGCCAGCCTCCCGGGGAGCCGGAGCCGCCCCGGGCGGCGCCGTAGGGCAGATGCAGCCGGTGGGTGACCTGCTGGGTGGAGTCGTCGACGGCGGTCTCGCCCGTGCCGTGGTGGTCGGCGGCCAGCCAGGTCAGTCCGCCCGGGGTGCGGACCGCGATGGTGGAGTCGTGCATCGTGTAGTGGCGGGTGCCGGTGACCGCCTGGGTCGTGGTGTCCAGGCGCAGTTCGGTGCCGCCCAGATAGAGGGTGGTGGCACCGGGTTCGCGGCGCAGGAGGCGGTCGCCCTCGGCGCTGTGGAGATAGGAGGTGGACGTGCCCCCGCCGCTGACCGACTCCAGCAGGCCCTCGCTGTCCCAGGTGAGCGTCTGGGTGACGCCGTCGACGGTGCGGGAGGTGGTGTTGCCGTCGGAGTCGTAGGCGAAGCTGTCGGTGCGGGTGCCGTCCGCCCCGGACTGGCTGACGGAGCGCAGGGCGTGCGGCTGTGCGGATCCGGCCGCCGGGTAGGCGTAGGTCCGGGTGGTGGTGCCCGCCGGGGTGCGCAGGGTCTCGCTCTGCCGGTTTCCGGTGACGTCGAAGGTGTAGCTGTGCCAGTACGGTGCCGGGCCGCTGAGTCCGGCCACCGTGGGCGGGGCGGAGCAGGTGCCGTCGGGGGTCCAGGCCTCGGTGACCCGCTGGAGATGGTCGGTGCCGAAGCACTGGGTGTCGGTGGGGCGGCCGAGAGCGGCGGTCATCAGCCGGGTGACATTGCCCGACGGGTCGTAGGTGAAGGAGCGTTCGACGGTCGGGGCGGCCTGGCCCTCCTGCTCGGTACGTGAGGTGACGAGCCGCCGGGTGCCGGTCTCGTACCCGAACGACTGGCGCAGCTGTCTGCCGGGCGTGCCGAGGATGAACTCGGAGATGGCGCCCAGGTTGTCGTATTCGGTATGGGCGACATAGGAGTCGAGGCCGGTGAGCGCGACCGGCAGGCCGAGGTCGTCGTATGCCTGCCGCAGGGTCTCGGCCGGGAGTCCGCCGGCGCCGGGCAGGGTGGTCGAGGTGATCTGGTCGGCCTCGTTGTAGGTGAACGCTGATTCGTAGCGCCCGGCCAGCGCGCCCTCGGCGGCGGGAATGGTCACGGCGGTTCCGGTCGATCGTCCCCGCTCGTCGTAGCCCAGGATCTCGCTGCGGTAGGCGTTGCCGCCCGAATAGCGGATCGAGGCCACGGGCAGGCCCTTGCCGAGGGTGTCATAGGTCAGTTCGGCCAGCTTCGGCCCGGTGACGGAATTCTCGTGGGCGGCCGTCCTGCGGCCCTGGGCGTCGTAGACGTGCCGGATCGTCCTTCCCCGGGAGTCGGTGACGGTGAGGAGTTGGTCCGCATCGTCGAAGGTTCTGGTGATGGTCCCCTTGTCGGGGTCGTCCGACCGGGTCTGCCGGCCTCTCACGTCGTAGGTGTGCCGCCAGTTGTTGCCCGCCGGGTCGGTGATCGAGGCGAGCAGGCCCGACTTGGTGTAGGTGTAGCGCGTCGCGTCGTACTCGGTGGCGTTCCTGTGCTGCCGCAGCTCCGTGGTACGCCCCTCGGCGTCGAACAGTTCCGTGGTGGAGGTGCCGCCCCGCGGCGGGTCCTCCCGGGTCCAGTTGCCGCCGTAGGTGGTCCCGGTGCGCCACTTCTCGACGCCGTTGACCTTCTGGATCTCGGCGATCTCCCGGTCTGCGCCGTCGAAGACGTACTCGGTCTGGGAGGGCACAGCGGCGTCGTCGACCCTGAGGATCGTGGTCCCCGGGGCGGCCGGGTTGTGGTAGTCGTCGTTGACCCGGGCGGCCCGGCCGTGGCTGTCGTACAGCGTGTCGCTGACGATCCGGCCACCGCCCGGCGCGGGTTCCTGGGTCTGCCGGAGTCGCAGGAATCCGTCGTAGAGGGTGTGGGAGACGCTGTACCGGCCGGTGCCCAGAAGCGTCCGGCTGGTCACGGCCGCGGGCCCGTCGGGTCGTATCAGATAGCTGAACTCGGCGTCAGGGCCCCGGCTGGTGGCCCGGCCGGGACCCCATGCCTTCACCAGCCGTCCGAGCGGGTCGTAGACCAGTTCGGCACGCCGGCCGGCGGCGTCGGTCGACGATGTCGCCGTGCCCAGCAGGGGGTGGAACCCGGTGATGTCCTCATGTCCCAGCGCGTTGGTGGTGCGGACCTCCGTCACGGGACCGCCGGTCGCGGGGGTGTACGCGGTTGTCTCCCGGTTGCCGAGCGCGTCCCACTCCTCCGTCACCCGGCCGTGCGCGTCATGGGCGTGCCGGGACACGGTGGTGTAGGTGCCCCCGCCGGGCGCCCACGCGGACAGTTCCTCGACCCGGGTCGCGTCGCCCCTGACGGGGGCCGTGCCGAGGGTGGCGGAGCCGTCGTAGTAGGTGCGGACGTCGGAGATCACATCGTCCGGCCCGTTCGCCGGGGTGCCGCAGGGGGCGCCGACGGTCTCGACGCGGTGCGGGGCGCCGATGATCCAGTCGGTGAGGTTGGGGGTGTGGGCGACGGTGGTGCAGGTGTCGTCGCCGGGGACGGCGAGGTCGCCGCGGTCATGGGTCCGGTGGTTGACGCCGTACGCGTCGTACTCGTGGATCTCCTCGGTCTCGCGGTGGCCGCCGCCCGCCAGCGCGGTGCGGGTGTGGGTCCGTTTGACCTCGGTGGTGAAGGCGCGGAGGCTGCCGGCGGGACGGCTGCGTTCGGCGCTCGGGCCGATGGCGACGGGTTCGCTGAGGGTGCGTTCGATCTCGGGGCCGCCGTCGCCGTTGTAGGTGATCTCCTCGTAGGCGAATCCGCGCAGTGCCGGTTCGTCCTTCCTGGCGGCGATCTCGACGTCCTTGGTGGTGCCGTCGAGTTTCCGGTCGCCGTGCATGCCCCGGTGGAAGCGGTGCTCGTCGAGGGTGCGGACGCTGCCGGCCGCCCCCGTGCGGACCTTGACGGACCGGTAGCCGCGCCACTGGCCCCAGGTCTTCAGCTCCGGCGGGACGAGTTCGGCCTCGTCGTGCCGCCACGCGGCGTCGCCGACGTACTCGTAGGAGGTGACCTCGTCCGGGTTGCCGCCGACCCGGTCGATCTCCCGGACCTCGGTGACCAGGAACTTGTTGAACCAGTCCAGGCGTGGCTGTGTCACCCCCTCCTGGTTCCAGTGGGCCGGGAAGCAGGGACGGCCGTTGGTGTCGGGGACGGGCAGCGCGGTGGCGGTGCAGCCCGCCGGGGCGTAGTCGACCTTGATCTCGCCACCGCTCTCGGTGCCGACGCGGGTGAGCCGCCACTTGTTCATGGGCTGGAGACCGTCGCCCACGGTGAGACGGTTCGGGAACACCGTGCCGCCGAAGGTGACCGGGGGTTCGGTGACCGTGCCGCCGACGTGTCCCGTACGGGCGATCGACTCCAGCCACAGGGACGGGTCGGTCTGGTCGCCGGGGGCGAGGAAGGCGTGGCGGAGCTGCCAGGAGGTGACGTCCTTGAACCGGCCGCCGTCCCGCACCTGCGCGGTGATCCGCTCCAGCTTCTTGGTGCCGAAGAAGGCGGGGCTGTGCCGGCCGACGCAGGTGCCGCCGTCGCACTGCTGGTCCCACGGCACGTCGGGCCAGTCGGCGGGGGCGGTGCGCAGACACGAGGAGCCGGGCAGACACCGGTCGGACGCGGTGAACAGGACGCGGGCGTCCGGCTCGCTCTGACCGGCGCGCAGGCCGTAGTCGATCCGGGTGAGATGGCCGCCGCGGACGTACGGGGTGGCGGCGGATGGAGTGTTGTCGCGGCCGTAGTGGTTGGTCTCGGTGTCGTAGGTGTACGTCACGATGTCGCCGTTGCGGCTGACGACATGGTCGAGCATCCAGCGGTACGTCTGCTGGCACCAGGAGGTCGCGTAGGAGGCGGCGTTGCAGGGCTCGCCGGGGTGGTTGCCGTACACGGGGACGGTCCACGCCGACTTGGCCGAGGCGGCGCGGCCGAAGTGGTACTGGGTGCCGTCCGGTGATGTCAGCCGCCAGTGTTCACCGTCGTTGTCGCCGTTCGACGCGCCGAAGAGCTGCTCGACGCGCCAGCCGTCGTCGTCCTCGGCACGCCAGATCCGCTTGGTGGCGTCCCACACCAGTTCCCCGGCCACACCCGGGAGGGCGACGGTCGCGTTCTGGCCGGCGTAGCAGAGGTCGCCGGTGGCGGCGGTGTTGTTGCCGCCCGGGGCGTCGGCGCCGCAGGCGGCGTACTGCCGCTCGATGAACCCCGGCTGGAAGTCGAAGCCCTCACCGAGCCACGA
Organism: Streptomyces sp. NPDC055078; assembly: GCF_053607985.1. Classification (NCBI taxonomy): domain Bacteria; kingdom Bacillati; phylum Actinomycetota; class Actinomycetes; order Kitasatosporales; family Streptomycetaceae; genus Streptomyces; species Streptomyces sp. NPDC055078. Next base: position 6,661 of record NZ_JBSGUP010000242.1, on the reverse strand, counting down.
CGCCTGGTTGTTGGTGGCCGCGGTACGGCCGTCGACGGCGCCGGAGGAGTACGAGAGCGCGATCTCGGGCTCCAGGCCGGGCACCGACGGCAGGCCGATCGGGTACGACCACGCGAAGTCGCCGGACTGGAGGCCGACCTCCCAGAGCGAGGACGGACCCAGCGAACTGGGCTTGAAGCTGCCCGCGGAGCCGCCGGGCGCCGACGTCACGGCGTAGAGCGCGGCGGGGGCTGTGGTGCCCGGGCGTCCGCCGGGGCCGGTGGCGCGGGCGGGCGGGCCCGCGGAGATCCGACCGCTGATCAGGCCGACGCCGGTGTCGTTGTGTGCCTTCAGCGGGGTGCCGCGTACGCACGCGGGCCGCTTCGGTGTCGTCGCGGCGCAGGCGGGCAGCCGGACCAGGGTGAGGCGGGAGGCGTAGTCACCGCCGTAGGCGCGGCGGAATCCGGAGTAGTCGATGCCGACCTCGATGGGTGCGGCCGTGCGCGGGCCGTCGGAGCGTTCGACGCGGAAGAGAACTCCGTCGATCCCGGCGCGGTCCGCCGCGGCGGGATCGAGGACGTCCACCCGGACCCGCTGCGGGCTGCCCGTGCCGGTCGCGGTGACCCGTACCGGGGTGCCCGGCACGGGTGTGGCCTTCGCCGCGCCCGGTGTCAAGACGATGTCAATGTCACCGCCGCCCGCCCGGGGGCGTACGACACGCGGGGTGCCGGTCGCGGCACGCCGGTCCGATGGGGCGTCGGAACGGGGGCGCGGTGTGAGGGGTTCGCCCTTCACGGAGCCGGAGCCGACCGGGCGGCTCTTCGACCAGCCGGGGCCGGCCGGTCCGTCCAGTGGGGCCTCCGCCGCGAAGGCGGGTCCGCCCAGACTGCCCGCCATCAGGGCGATCAGCAGGCTCCCGGCCACGCCCAGGCGGCCGGCGGCGGCTGCCGTCAGCCGTCCGAGCGGGTGGGCCCGACTTCTGCCGCGGGGCTGTCGTCGACGTGCAGAACGCATGATGTTCCCCTCTTCGCTACGTCCGGGCAACAGACAGGGGCTACGGGCCCACAGCACATCGGACCGGGGGCGGGCGAGGAGGGGTCACGCACACTTCCGTACGGATGCGAACACCCACGGATGCGAAGCCCGGCGAGGGGCGCGCATCCAGGTCGACCGGGATCGTGGTGGGTGCCGGTCCCCTGGGCCGCCAGGAGCACCGGGTGGTGGACCGGATTGCCTGACGTATCGTCAGACCGCTGCTGTGGTGGGCCTTCCCGTGCCCGGCAGTACGAGCCTGGGGGCCTTGCGGGCGTCCGGGGCGACTCCGGCTCCGACTCCGGCATCGGCATCGGCTCCGGCGGGCAGCCGGCGGGCGTACTCGCGAAGGAGACCGGGAACGGTATAGCGGTCACCGGTCAGCCGGACCAGGAGATGGGCATCGGCCAGGCGGCGCAGTGCGGCGCGGCCGGCGTGGAGGGACAGACCGGCGGACGCGGCGGCCAGCGGCACCGTGACGACCGTCGAGGCCAGTGTCGCGACGAGACGGAACAGCCCCCGATGCGCCTCGTCGAGGGCGTCGTACGAGCAGCCGAAGGCGGCTTCGAGGCCGGCGCATCCGTCCCCGCGCACATCGAGTGCGGCGAGCCGGCCCTCGGCCCGCATCCTGGTGACGAGTCCGGCGATCGGGGCCCGCGCGCCCGGGTCGAAGGCGGTGGCCGCGATCCGCAGGGCGAGCGGCAGCCCGTCGCACAGGGCCGCCAGGCTCCGGGCGGCCCCGGGCTCCGCCGCGACCAGGTGTTCCCCCGCCGTCCGGGCGAGCAGACACACCGCGTGGTCCCGGCCGAGGGGGTCGACCCGGACGGCTCTGCCGTCGTCGTGCACACTCAGGCCGACCAGGCTGCCGCGGCTGGTGACGACCGTATGGGTACGGGGCCCTCCCGGGCGCAGCAGCCGCACCTGGTCGGCGGACACGGCCCCGTCGAGGACCAGCAGCACGCGCCGGTCGGCGACCAGGGACCGGAAGACGGCGGCGGCCTGCCCCTCGTCCGTGGGGACTCCGGCCGCCGGTACACCGAGGCCGACCAGCAGATAGGCGAGCGCGTCGGCCGTCGGGAGCGGGCGGGCGCCGGGGCGGTGGCCGCGCAGGTCCACATACAACTGGCCGTCCGGAAAGCGGGCTTCGGCGTGGTGGGCCCAGTGGATCGCGAGAGCCGTCTTGCCGACCCCCGGCGGGCCGGTGACGATGGCCAGCCCGGACCCCGTCCGGCCCGCCACCGCGTCCAGTTCGGCGAGCTGGGAGCGGAAGCCGACGAGCCCGGACACGGCCGGCGGCAGCTGCCGGGGCGGATTCGGTACGACGGGCACGCCCGGCGGGAACGGGCCGTGCTCCCCGGCCCCCGGCGGGAGCGCGCCGCTGCCGCGTTGCCCCGGCGGGAACAGGCCGCTGCCGCGTTGCCCCGGCGGGAACGGGCCGCTTCGCCCTGCACCCGGCGGGAGCACCCCGTATCCTCCCGCGCCTGCCGGGAGCGCGCCGCTTCCCCATCCCGTTGTGGTCGGGCCGGCGGGTGTGGCAGCCGCCGGGGCCGGTGCGACGGCGGCAGCCGCTATCCGCGCCCGGGCGGTCAGCCAGGCGGCGATCTCCGCCGCGTCGCCGCCGCAGGCGCCGACATAGGCGGCGACGAGGTCCCGCCCGGGAAGCGTGGATCGCCTGAGCATGGTGGCGACGGTGCTCGGCGGCAGGGACCCGCCACTGTGGCGGGCCCGGCGTTCGAGCTGCCGGTACGAAAGCCCGGCCACCACCCTGCGCTGTCTCAGTAACAGCAGATAGTCCGCTGTGGTCTGGGCACGGTCAGGGTCGACGTCGTTCACTGTTCCCCCCTCTTTCCAGGCTGGGCCCTGCCGCGGCAGTCACGGGGCGGTCGGTTCCCGTGCGGCGCCTCGCCGGCCCCCTGTCTCGATCGCTGCGGTCGACAGCTGTGGCGCCCGTGCTGTACGGCCCCCTGTTCGACGGGGGCTGAGAGGCGGTGTTCCTGTGAAAGGTGAGGGGAGAGTACAGCAGACGGCACGGAGCAGGGCAGACGTCCAGGCTGTCCCGGACAGGTGGGAGCCTGTCCCGGACAGCCCTGGCACCTGGGGCGTGGACCGGCCGGGCGGCTCCCGCCCGTACCGGCATCCCCGTGTGCGCCGCCGGCCGCGCCGCGACGCGGCGCAGATCGGTGCTGCCCGCCCGGCTGCCGGGTCCGGGTCTGAGTCCGGGTCCGGGTCCGGGTCCGGGTCCGGTCGATCCTCGGCCGGGAGGTGAGCGCACAGGCGGTGGGAGTCCTTCCGCTCGTACGTCTCCCGGCCGGCGGGTGCCGTCCACTCAGGGAAGGCACCGGGACGACAGGCACCCGGACAAGTCCTCAGGGCCGGAGAGCCGCGCCACCACCTCCAAGGCCCCGGCCCTGGCCCCGGCCGCAGCCATGGAGGCGCCGGTCGTCACCTATCGGACACACTTCGACCCGGGGGCGCTACGACGCCGTTCGCGCCCCGACCCGCTGCGCACCCGCCCCGCCGCCGAACCCCGGCGAGGCGGCCCGGCCGGTCGTCAACGGTCGCGCCCATCCGGCAGCCGCTCGCCCCCGTCGCACCCCACGCGCCTGATCCACGCGGCGGGCTGACGCAGCCACAGGGGTCCGCCCGTGGTGATGGCTGCCCCGCGCGACCCACCGTCGCGCATGCCGCGGCGCCGTCCCGGACCATGCCGCGGACGCGCTCTCTGTCCGTCGAACGCGCTGGTCGGGAGGGGTGGGGCGAATGAGGCGTCCGACGGTCCTCCCGTCGTGGCCCGATCCGTGCGGGGCCCGCTTCGCCCGGTGGCAGGGTCGTCATGGGCGGCCACCCGTGCCGGGTGACCGCCGCCCGGTCAGTGCGACCTCAGGTGACGGCCACAAGTGATGGAGGAAGCAGTGAAGTTCGACAGGAAGAGTCCGCTGGGAGCGACGCTGGTGTCCGCCGCCCTCCTCGCGTCCGCGCTGGCGGGAACCGCGGGCAGCGCGGGGACGGCCGCCGCGGCGGAGACCGTGACCGCCGGGAACGTGTCGGCGACGGCCGGCAGGGCGAGTCTGAAGCGCAAGGCCGACCGCATCATGAACCTCACCTACCAGCAGTTCGCCAGGACCAAGCGGGTGAAGCCCTTCAACTGGACCAGCGACGGCTGTAGTACGCCGAAGAAGAACTTCCCCTACCGGGGCAGGTTCAAGAAGGCGTGCAACCAGCACGACTTCGGCTACCGCAACTACGGCGCCAAGGGAAAACTGGAACTCAGCCCGACCAAGGCCACCCGGAAGAAGATCGACGCCAAGTTCCTCAATGAGATGAAGCGCACCTGCGCGGACGTGTACAAGGGGGGCGCCCGGACGAAGTGCAAGGTCGCGGCGGTCGGCTACCACCGTGTCGTGCGGATCGTCTCGGCGAAGAACTTCGGCTACCGCTGAGACATCGCCCTGGCCGGCGGCGCCCGGCCCCGTGGCCGGCGGCGGGCGCGGCGGACCCGGGCGGTCCACCTCGCGCCGACGCTCCCGCTCCCGGCCGTACGGCACGGTGACGGCCGGGGCGGTCGATCCCGGACGGTGTCCAGCGTGCCGCCGGCCGCGCGCCCCGGGACTTCCCACCGGTACCTACGCGCCACCACCACCCGCCCGTCGGGCCTGGGCGGAACCGTGGCTTCCGGGGACCGTTCCCCGACGCGCGGTGCGGGGAGCACCGGACGCGGCTCCCTTCCGTACCACCGCGCGTCCCGCTCGCCCGGGCCGCGCTGCCGTGGCTCCCCCGGCCCCGCTGCCGTGGCTCCCCCGGCCCGGGTGCCGCCGGTCGTACGGTGCCTGGCAGGATCGGGTCCGGTCACCCCGCGTTCGCGCGGGGGCGGCCGGACCTGTCCGAGGGCGAACGCGGAGCCGATCTGATGAGAACCACGCCCCGGCCCGCCCCGGCGGCCGGCCGTTCGGGCACCGTGCGCGATCTGCGGACGCTCGGGGCCGTACCCCGCCTGCTCATCGTCAGCGGCTTCGCCTTCAACCTCGGCTTCTTTCTCGTCCTGCCGTATCTCGCCGGACACCTCGGTGGGAGCCTCGGGCTCGCGGGGTGGCTCATCGGGCTGGTCCTCGGTCTGCGAACCTTCTCCCAGCAGGGCCTCTACGTCGTCGGCGGGGCACTCACCGACCGGTACGGCGCCCGGCGGGTGATGCTGACCGGGTGCCTGCTGCGGGCCGTGGGCTTCGGCTGGCTCGGATTCGCCCACAGCACCTGGTCGGTGATCGGCGCGGTGCTCGTCGTCGGTTTCGCCGCCGCGCTGTACGCCCCCGCCCTGGAGACGGAGATCGCGCGCCAGTCGGTGGAGCACGAGCGGGCCACGGGGGTCGCCCGGAGCCGTACGATCGGCCTGTTCCTCATGGGCGGCCAGGCCGGAGCCCTCATCGGGCCGGTCCTGGGGACGGTGCTGCTGTCCGGGGGTTTCCGGGCGGCCTGTCTGGCCGGAGCGGTGGTGTTCGTCGTGATCCTGGCCGCCCTCCACCGACTGCTGCCCGCCCCCGCGGCGGATTCCGGGCGGGAAGAACCGGGCGCCGCGCCGCCGCGCGGAGCCCCCCGCGCGCTGCTCGCGAACCGGCGGTTCCTCGCACTCTGTCTCGCCTACGGAAGCTTTCTGCTGGCCTACAACCAGCTCTACCTCGCCCTGCCGATGGAACTGGAACGGTCCACCGGTTCGCAGGCCGCCCTGGGCTGGCTGCTGGCCCTCTCGTCCCTCCTGGTCGTCGTCGGGCAACTGCCCGTCGCGGGCTGGGCCACCGCGCGGCTGTCCCCCGCCGCGTCCATCCGCTGGGGTCTGGTGCTGATCGCCGTGGCGTTCGCCGCGGCGGGGTCCCTTCCCCCACTGGCGGCGGGAGTGCTGCCGTCGGCCGTGTTCGTCGTCCTGCTGACGGCCGGGCAGATGCTGGTGCTCCCCTCGGTCCGGGGGTGGCTGCCCGATCTCGTCGACAACCGGCGGCTGGGGTTCTACACGGGTGCCCTGACGTCGCTGTCCGGAGTGTTCGTCCTCCTCGGCAGTGCGCCGGCCGGCGCACTGCTCGAAACGGACGGCCCGCTGTCCTGGTTCGTCCTGGGTACGGTCCCCCTGGCCGGGCTGCTGCTGGTGCCGCGCCACCGCGCGCCCCGTCCGGAGGAGCCCTCCGATTCCCGTTCCGGCCACGACTGAACCGGCTCGTGGCGTCCGGGCCCACGCTCGGCCATGGGCGCACGGGCCCGAACGGACCGGCCGGCACCGGGCGTTCACCCGCCCCTGCCCCCGCCCGCCGGATCGCGGGTTCGCGGGTTCGCGGGTGGCTGGATCACCGGATCCCACCGGGTACGCGCCAATGCCCCGGGGGTCCCGGGGCATTGGGTGCCCGAATGCGCCCTATGGGTACGCGTGAGAAAATGGCAAGTGGAACATCTTGGCAGCCACCTTGTACGACGAAACGACGAGGAGGCGGGGTCATGAATGAACATGCTTCCAAGATCACGATGCTCGGCCCGACGCAGGCGGATGTGTCCGGTGAGGATTTCATCGATGCGCGGGGGCGGCGATGGCTGGCTACCGGAAAGGTCTCTCCGCAGGACGTCGATGTCGCGGAGAGCGAGAAGGAAAGGCGCGATGCCGACCGCCGTCCGG
>NZ_JBSGUP010000241.1:0-11269 GCF_053607985.1 Streptomyces sp. NPDC055078 | reverse complement strand
GATCAGCCCGATCCGCTTCCCGGTCGGGAAGCGCCCCTGGGCGCAGGCCTCGCCGACGTCGAGCCACTCCCGGAACGTCCGCACACGCAGGACGCCGTAGTGGCGGAAGACCGCGTCATAGGCGCCGTCCGAGCCGACGATCGAGCCGGTGTGCGACGCCGCGGCGGCCGCCCCTGCGGTCGAGCTGCCGACCTTGAGCAGGACGACCGGCTTGCGCCGCCGTTGCGCCTCGGCGAGGGCGGCATGCAGGCGGGGGCCGTGGCGGACGCCCTCGGCGTAGACCATCGCCACGTCGGTGTGCGGATCCTGGACGGCGTACTCGAGGCACTCGGCGAAGTCGACATCGACCTCGTTGCCCGTCGTCGCCCAGAGGCTGAACCCGAGACCGCGCCCGTGGGCGGCCGCGAGGAGATGGGACCCGAGCGCTCCACTCTGGCTGACGACCGCGATATTGCCACCGATGTCGGACACGCCATCGAGACCGGCCGTGAACGTCGCGATGACGCCCGAGCGCACATTCATGAAGCCCAGGCAGTTCGGGCCGAAGACGCGGATCCCGGTCTCCGCCGCGATCTGCCTCAGCTCCTCCTGGGCCGCCTGACCGGACGGGCCGGCCTCGGCGAATCCGGCGCTGAAAACCACCGCACCCCGCACGCCGGCCGCGGCGCACTCCTTGATCGCGGGAACCACGCGGTCGGCCGCCACTGCCACAATGGCGAGGTCGACCGGCGCGCCGACCGCGGCGACCGACGGATACGCCGGCACCCCCTGGACCTGGTCCCGGTTCGGGTTGATCGGGTGGATCGCACCCCGGAACCCGAACTCCGAGAGGTACCGCAGGGGACGCCCCCCGATCCGGTTCGGGTCGTCCGAGGCACCGATGACGGCGATCGATGCAGGGTTGAACAGCGCCGCCAGCTGGTTGCCGGCGACCTCGGTCATGGCAGTCACTCTTCTCGGTCCCCTTCGGATCAGATGGTCGGACGACCGGTGACGTACAGGATCTGACCCGTGATGTAGCTGGACTCCTCGCTCGCCAGAAACGCGGTGACATTTGCGATGTCCTCCGGCTGCCCCACTCGCTTGATCGCGTTGACGGAGATCGACCGCTCCTTCATCGCCTCGTAGTCGAGGCCGGTGCGCTTGGCGACAGCCCTGACCATCTCCGTCTCAACGTGGCCGGGGGCGATGGCGTTGACGTTGATCCCGAACGGACCGAGCTCGAGTGCGAGCGTCCGGGTCATGCCCTGCATGCCCGCCTTCGCCGCCGAGTAGTTGGTCTGGCCCCGGTTGCCGAGGGCGGCGCGCGAGGAGATGAAGACGATCTTCCCGTAGCGCTGCTCGACCATGAGGCGCTGCGCCGCGCGCACGCAGTAAAAGCTCCCCTTCAGATGCGTGTCGATGACCAGGTCCCAGTCGTCGTCGGTCATCTTGTGCACCAGGTTGTCGCGGGTGACACCGGCGTTGTTGACCAGGACGTCGACCGAGCCCAGCTCGCTGACCGCGCGCTCGACCATCGCCTCGACCTGCTCGCGGTTGGACACGTCGCACGCGACCGCGATCGCCCGGCCACCTGCGGAGGCGATGGCGTCGACCGTCACCTTCGCCGCGGCCTCATTGATGTCGGCGACCACCACCCCGGCGCACTCCCTGCTCATCCGGTGGGCGATGGCAGCGCCGATGCCCTGCCCTGCCCCCGTGACGAGCGCGATCCTGTTCTCCTGAGACATTCAGGTCCCTCTTCTTCCTCGTCGTTCAAGCGATGCGGGGATGGTGGCCGGCGCGGCTCACCGTTCGGCCCAGCGGGCCAGCACTTCCTCGGGGCTGTTCTCTCCCAGCAGCGGTCCGCGCCGCTCGACGCGGTGCGGGGTGGCGGAGAACTTCATCGGCGTCCCGGCCACGGTGACGGTGCGGTCGGTACCTGGCTGCTCCAGCTCGATGAGCATCTCCCGTGCCTTCAGATGCGGGTCCCGCATCAGGTCGGCGGCCGACTGCACCGGGCCCATCGGCACCTGGCCACCCAGGACGTCGATGATCTCGGCCGTCGCACGGGCGGCGCTCCAGGTCTCGACGGCCTCGCGCACCGCGGCCTTGTTGCGGGCTCGTGCCGAGCGCGAGCTGAACCGTTCGTCGTCGGCGAGCTCGGGGCAGCCCATCAGCCCGGTCAGCTTGCGCCACTGCGGATCGTGCGGCGCGGCGATCGCCACCCAGCCGTCCTTGCTGGGAACGATCTCGAATGGGCTCAGGAACGGGTGCGAGTTGCCCTGTGGGCGCGGTACCCGGCCGGTGAGCGAGTGCTGGTAGACGATCCGCTCGCACAGCGACACCATCGAGTCGTACATCGCGACGTCGACGAATTGACCCTCGCCCGTGCGCTCGGCGTGGTGCAGGGCGCCGAGGATGCCCACGGCCAGGATGGTCGCGGGGTAGATGTCGCCGATGCCCGGACCGCTCTTGACCGGCGTTCCGTCCTCGGTCCCCGTGATGCTGAGGAATCCGCTCATGGCCTGGGCCACGACGTCGTACGCCGGCCACCGGGCGTACGGGCTCTCGCCGCTGCGCGGGTCACCGAAGCCGCGGACGGTCGCGTAGACCAGCCGCGGGTTGCGGACCGCCAACGACTCGTAGCCGAGACCGAGGCGCTCCATCACGCCCGCCGAGTAGTTCTCCACCAGGACGTCGGCGACGTCGACGAGGGCGAGCAGTTCCTCGCGCTGTGCCGGGTCCTTGAGGTCGAGCACGATGCTGCCCTTGCCGCGGTTGATCGACTGGAAGTAGCCGGAGAGCACGTCCTCGCCGTCGTCGCCCTTGATGAGCGAGCGGCGCGTGACGTCGCCACGCGGGGGCTCGATCTTGACGACGTCGGCGCCCATGTCGGCCAGGAGCATCGTCGCGAACGGCCCGGCCAGCATTCCGGTCAGGTCGAGCACGCGGACGCCCGCGAGCGGGCCGTCCACCCTGCCGGTCTTCGATGAGGTCATGACAGGTTCCTCTCGCTCAGCCGGCTGCCCAGTGGGAGCGACGCTTGACCAGGACGGTGCGGATGCCCTCGAAGACGATCGCGCGGTCCTCCTGACGCCGTCCCCAGTGCTTGAACCGCACCACACCGGCGTCCGGGCGGTCCGCCGCGGGGCTGACCTCGATCACCTCGGTGAAGGCCTCGAGCGTGTCGCCGTGATGGACGGGCGTGGTGAAGCGCAGGCCGTCCAGCGCGAGCTCGGCGATCGCGTGCTCGACCGTGTCCTCGGAGGCGAGGCCGAGCACCGTCGAAGCGGTCGCGAGACCGAACACCACACGCCCGGGGCCGAAGGGCTTGCCCTCCATGCAGTAGTCGTTCCAGTGAGCCTGCGCGGTGTTCATCACCTGCTTGGCGAGGAAGGAGCCGTCGATCTCGCCGATCGTCGAGGCGCGCGAGTGGCGGATCCGCTGCCCGACGCTGAAGTCCTCGAACCAGCCGAACCGGCCGAGGAGGCGAGAGGTCGCGGTCGGGAGTGCCGAGGTAGTGGTGGTCTCGGTCATGTCAGGGGGCTCCTCGGGAGGATGCGGTCGGAGATGATGCGCTCCTGGATCTCGCTCGTGCCCTCGAAGATCGTCGTGAGCCGTGCGTCGCGCCAGTGGCGCTCGACCTGGTACTCGGTCGTGTAGCCGTTGCCGCCATGGAGCTGGAGGGCCTGGCCGGTGACCTCCACCGCCATCTCGGTGGCGAGCAGCTTGACCATGGCGGCCTCGCGCTCGCAGGGGATGTCGTTGTCCATCAGGTAGGCCACGTGCCGGTAGAACGTCCGCGCCTGCTCCACCTTCGCCGCCATGGAGGCGACCTTGTGGCGCACCACCTGGAAGTCGGAGAGCGGGTGGTCGAACTGTCGGCGCTGCTGCAGGTAGGCCACGCAGTCCTCGACGCCGGCCCGGGCGAGGCCGACAGCGCGCGCGGCCGTGTGGACGCGGGCGCGGTTCAGCTTCTTCTGGGCGTCCTTGAACCCGGCGGTACCCTTGGTGTCGGGGACGGCGATGTTGTCGGCCGGGATCCGGACCCCGTCGAGGGTGAGCTGCCAGGTGAGGAAGCCGTGGTAGCCGATCTTGTCGATCGACGTGCCCGTCATGCCCGGCGGGAAGGCGCCCCGCTCCTTGGTCACGACGAAGTACGCCAGACCCGCCGACCGCGGCTCACCGGGCTCGGGGTCGCGGACGCGGGCGAGGACCATGATGAAGTCGGCGGCCTTGGCGTTGCCGGTCCACCGCTTCTCGCCGGTGAGCACCCACTTGTCGCCGTCGCGGACGGCCCGGGTCCTGACACCGGCGAGGTCGGAGCCGGCCTCGGGCTCCGAGTTCGCGGCGGCGCCGATCCACTCGCCGCGGGCGGACTTCTCCAGCAGCGATCGGCGGCGCGCCACGTCGCGGACGGCGGTTCCGCCGCCGTTGCCACGGGCGATGATGCTGGCCACGCTCATCCAGGCGCGGGCGAACTCCTCCGAGACCATGCAGTACTCGAAGACGCCGTGCCCCAGGCCGCCGTACTCCTTGTCGACGGTGATGCCGAAGTAGCCCTCCTCACCGAGCCGCTTGAGCAGGGTCTGCGGGATCTCTGCCTTCTGCGGGTCGAGTTCGTTGGCGACCGGGAGGATCTCCTCCTGCGCAAATGTCCGGGCCCGCTCCTGGAGCTCCAGCCGCTCCGGTGTCGCCCAGGGATCGGTGAGCACGGGGGGCGCTAGCAGGCGCACCTCGTGGTCGGTTTTGGTCATCGTCATGCCTTTCCTCGCATCGCCACGAAGTTGCTCCGCACGTAGGCGAGCACCAGCTCGCCGTGCTGGTTGAAGGTCTTTGTCCGCCAGGTGACGATGCCGACACCGGAGCGGCTGTCCGAGGTCCGCGTGTGGAGCACCTCCGACCTGGCCTGGAGGGTGTCGCCGGGGTAGACCGGCTGGTGGAAGGTGCACTCCTCCATGCCGAGGAACGGGCCACCACCCTCGCTGAGGTCCTCGACGGAGAGGCCCACCGCGGTGGAGAGCACCAGCAGCGGGTTGATCACCACGTCTCGGTGACCGTGCGCGCGGGCGAACTCGCTGTTCAGGTACATCGGGACCCAGGTGCACGTACCGGTCGAGAAGACGGCGTTGTCCCCCTCGGTGAGCGTGCGGCCCCAGTGGTGCTCGAGCACCTGGCCCGGCGTGAAGTCCTCGAATTTGTTGCCCTTCCCGAGGACCGGGAAGGAGTCGAGATCGACCGTGGTCGTCATCAGATGTCCTCCGTGTTCGTCAGTGGTCCGTCAGCTCGCCGCCGGCGTCGCGAGCGCTGCGGTGAGCACGCGTACGTCGTCGAGCTGCTCGAGGTTCAGCACGGTGTCGACGACACGGCGGGTCCAGTCGGCGCCGCGTCGCGGTGTGCACAGCGATTCGAACTTGGCCACCAGGCGGGCCGTCAGCATGTCGAGATCGGGTTCGGGCCGTCGCATGTCGCGGGCGGCTCTCAGCGCTCGGCCGTCGGCCAGGGACACCACCACGCTGCCCTGGGCGCCGATGATCGCGGGGTCCGTCCGCACGGTGACCCGCTCGCGCAGGGCGATCATGGCCGGGTCGCCGGCGACGTCGTCGGTGAACAGGTCCTGGGTCAGTGCCGTGTTCACCAGGGCCATCGCCGCGGTGTGCCGAAGGCTGAACTTGGCCTCCAGGCCGGTTTCCGGCTCCGGGATGTGACAGACGTCGACGTGGCCCGGCGGCACGGTCAGCTCGATGTCGACGACATCGGTGGCGGTGAAGCCCTCTGTGCGGCGCAGCCCGACGAGTGCCTCGATCGTGGCGTGGGTCAGGTAGCAGGAGGCGTGGGCCTTGAATCCCACCTCCTCAACGGCCCAGTTCTCACCGACCGGGGCGGACAGCACAGCGACGTCGACACCCGACGCGTGTGTGTGCACGAACCCCAGCGGGTGGCCGAGCACGTCCTCGGCGCTGGTGAAGCCGCGTGCCGCCAGATCGGCCGCCAGGACGCCGCCAGCAGCGGCGCGACCTGCGTGGAGCGGCTTCGACATCGTCCCGAACATGGCCTTCAGGCCGGCCGCCTGGGTGCCCGCGATGCCGAAGGCCATCGTCAGTCGCTCGGCGTCGAGGCCGAGCAGGTAGCCGCTGGCGGCGGCGGCGCCGAAGGCTCCGAACGCACCGGTCGAGTGGAAGCCGCGGTCGTACAGCTCTGGGCCGACCCCCCGGCCGATTCGGGTCGCGCACTCCATCCCGATCACCAGGGCGGTCAGCAGTTCGGCGCCGGTTGCGCCCTCGCGCTCGGCGACCGCCAGGGCCGCCGGCAGGATCGTCGTCGTGGGGTGGCCGGGGCCGCGCAGGACATCCTCGAAGTCGAGGGCGTGCGCCGCCGTGCCATTGGCGAGCGCGGCGTCGGACGCGGACGCACGTGCCGGGGAGTTCGCGATCGTGCACGGGCCGGCCGGGTTGGCGCCGACGACGTCCCGGACCATCCCGGCACCCGGCTCCTCGGCGCCGGCCACCATGACCCCGATCAGGTCGAGGACGCACAGGCGCGCCCGCGCAGTCGCCTCCACGGTTCGCGGCGCCTGTGCCATCGTCACGACGAGGCGCGCGAAGTCGGCCGTCATCCCGGCGACGCCGGTCACCGGCGCTTGTGCCGCATCTTGGTATGTCATTCCATCCCTCACTGTTGAGGGGCCGTGCCGGGCGGCGGCTCCGCCGACGCGATTAGCCCCGTTGGCGGATGATGGTCGTCGCCGTCAGCCTGGCCACGGTCTCGGCGCCGCGCGTCACGGTCGTGGTGCGGACCAGGAAGTCCATGGTTCCGCCCTTCTTGTCGTAGACGTCGGTCACCTCGGTCACGAACTGGAGTCGCTCCCCGGCATGGGCGAGCCGGTCGTACGCGAAGACCTGTTCACCGTGGAGGACTCGACGCTGGTCGATGCCGAGCTCGGTGTAGAGCTGCCTGGCGTCCGGCCGCTCGGAGTTGAGGCAGAGGAGGAAGGTCAGCGGGACCACGAGGTCCGGATGGCCGGCGCTCCGCGCCGCGTCGACGTCGAGGTGGACCGGGTCGGTCTGGCCCGTGGCCTGGGCGAAGAAGCGCAGCCGTCCCCGCTCGACGTCGGCGGCGTACGGCTCGTTGCGCCAGCCGATGACTGACTTGTCGAGGGCCATCAGGCACCCCGTGGCGGCACCGGCCGAGGGCTGTACTCGACATCGTGGTGCGCCATCTTGAGGACAGCGCTGGCCACGCCCTCCTTGCGGCCGGACCGCATCTCCTCGGCCAGGTGGCCCACGAGGCCGGCGGCCCGAGCGGCCACGACGCAGGCGCGGGTGATGCGCCAGTCGAAGCCCATGTCCGCGAGGACGGCACCCGCGGCACCCGCGCCGTTGAGCGTGATCGGCTTGCCCCGGCGCTCCGACATCACGCGGCCGATCTCCTGCATGAGCTCGACGTTGCGGCCCATGAATCCCAGCTCGGTGGCGAGCTCGAAGAAGCGGAGCGTACGCGGGTCGATCGGCTTGTGGAGAGAGTGGCCGAAGCCGGGCACGAGTGCGCCGGCGCGCTCGGCGTCGTTGACCAGCTGCTCCGCGACCTTCTTGAGAGAGCTGCCCTCGTCGATCATCACCCGGCCACTGGCCAGCAGCTCGCCGGTGTTGTCGAGAACGCCGAGGAACACCGAGCCGGCGCCGAGGATGCCGGCGGCGATCGCGCCCTGGGCCGCCTCCGGCGCACCCATCAGGGTCAGCCGGGCCGCCATCGCGATCGGTGTCAGCCCGTGCTCCGCCATCCCGACCAGGATCGCGTTGAACATCTTCGCCTCGGCCTCGTCGGGCAGCCGACCGTGGGCACCGAGGAACACGAGGCTGCCGAGGTCGGTGTGGCCAATGACCTCCTGGCACAAGTCGTGCCCGTAGATTTCGATGCGGTCGGCCGTCGAGGTGCTGATGTGGGTTTTCGCCATGGGTGGATCCTCTTCTCAGGGGGCATCGGGTTCACAGCGCACGGTCGCCGGCGAGCAGGCGGCGCGCGATCGTGCGCCGCTGGATCTCCGCACTTCCGTCGGGGATGCGCATGACCCGAGCCATGCGCAGGCCGGCCTCGAGACCGAGCTCATTGGTCAGACCGATCGCGCCGTGCACCTGGATCGCACGGTCGTAGACGTTGAAGAGCATCTCGGTGGCGTTCGCCTTGATGATCGAGATTTCCTTGATCGGGTTGTTCCCCGTGTCGATCAGCCAGGCGCAGTGACGCACCATGTTCTTCGTGGCGTAGATACCCATCGCCATCTCGGCGAGATGGGCCTGGATCATCTGGTGGTCTGCCAGCGGCTTGCCGAAGGTACGACGCTGCTGGCTGTACTCCAGTGTCTTGTCCAGCGCCCACTGAGCGAGCCCGACGCACTTGGCGCCCATGGACATCCGGCCGGCGCCGACCCCGCCCATCGCGACCTTCAGGCCGCTGCCGACCTCGCCGATGACGTGGTCTGCCGGGATCCGCACATCGGTGAGGGAGATGATGCCCGCCTCACCGCCGACGTGGCCCATCAGTGGGATCACGGAGTCGACGTTGAACCCGGGCGTAGTGGTGTCGACGAAGAAGCCGGTGATCCCGCCCTTGCGTTCGCGCACCGCCTCCGGGTCGGTGACGGCGAAGATCATCGCGTAGTCGGCGCAGGCCGCGTTGGTGATCCACTGCTTGGTGCCGTTGAGCACCCAGTGGTCGCCGTCGCGGACCGCCCGGGTCCGGAGCGCGAACACGTCCGAACCGGCGTCGGGCTCGGACAGGCCGAAGCACATCGTCTTGCTGCCCGAGCGGATGTCGTCGATGTAGAGGTCGCGGACCTCCCGGGCGAGGTTCAGCAGCACCGGGCTCAGCCCGTTGGTGAACGGCGACGGGATCACCACGTCGCGCACCAGCACCCGGCTCGGCCCTATGTGGTGGTTCATCCGCTCCTGGATGTGCGCGACGGCGCGCGCGTCGAGCCCGCCGCCGCCGAGCTCGTCGGCGCCGAACATCGTGTAGTAGCCGGCCTCGGCGGACTTCATCCGCACCTTACGACGCAGGTCGAGCACCTCGGCGGCGAAGGTGCCGTCCTCCTGGTAACGCCGCCGTTCGTCGCCGAGCAGCTCGGCGTGCTTGCGCTCCAGCGGCACGACCTCGCTCTCGATGAAGGCGATCAGGCCGTCGGCGATCTCACGCGTCGCCTCGGTGACCTCTTGCTCCACCATCTGCTCTCCTCCTTCGTCCCGTGCGGCTCAGGCCGGCTGCGGCTCGAGCGCCCCGGCGCACGCGGCCGCTCGGTCCAGGACGTTCTGGTGGATGCGGATCGCCGCCACGTCCACCATGACGCCGTTCAGGTTCGCTGCGCCAAGGCCTTCGGCGTCCGCCTTGTGAAGGGCGTCGATGACCGCGCGGGAGTGGGCGACCTCATCCGCGGTGGGCGCGAACTCCTCGTTGGCGGGATCGATCTGCGACGGGTGGATGCACCACTTGCCGACCGCGCCCAGCGTCGAGGCCCAGCGCGCCTGACGGCGGTAGCGGTCGGGGGCGGAGAAGTTGCCCATCGGGCCGTCGATCGCGTCGAGGCCGTTGGCCCGGGCCGCGACGATCGTGCGGACCCGGGCGAAGTGCCAGATGTCGTCGGGGTAGGCCATCGACGAGTCGTCACCGCCACCGATCTGGCTCATGCGCATGCCCTGGCTCGCCGAGAGGTCACCGAAGCCGACGATCAGCGCCTCAAGGCGCGGCGAGCTGGCCGCGATCGCCTCGACACACGCGAGCGCCTCGCACTCCTCGATGAGGACCTCGATACCGATCCGCCCCACCTCAAGTCCCAGGCGGGTCTCCAGCTGGGTCAGCAGGTCGTCGACGAACCACACGTCGCGCGGCGCACGGACCTTGGGCAGGATGATCACGTCGAGGTTCGCGCCCGCTCCGGTCACGACGTCGATGACATCGCCGTGGCACCACTCGGTCGACACGCCATTGATGCGGCACGCCCGGACCTTGTTGCCCCAGTCGAGGTCGTTGAGACCGGCGATGACGTTGGCCCGCGCCGCCACCTTGACGCTCGGCGCGACCGCGTCCTCGAGGTCGAGGAAGACGAGGTCGGCCGCGCTCTGGGCGGCCTTGGCGATCATCTTCGGGCTGCTACCCGGGGTGGACAGCTCGCTCCGGCGAAGGCGCTCGGGCCGGGGACGTCGGTTGTCGTTCATCGCTTGGTCCTTCTCCATCACTCCGGACCGCTCCTTTTTATGCCGCACTGTGGAATGTCATTCCGTTCTGGTGTTAAGATACCCCCCAGAACCGTTCCGCTGTCAACCAATTGGCTCAGAGTTTCGTCTGCGCCACAGGAGGTGCCATGCAGAGTGTCCTGCGGAGTCTGCGCGTGCTGGAGGCCGTCGCCGACCACCAGCCCGTCGGGGTCAACGAGCTGTCCCGCCGGCTCGATCTGCCGCCGTCGACCGTCCAGCGCATCCTGGTCACGCTGCGCAAGGCAGGCTGGCTCGAACCCACCGACGAGCCGCTCACGCGGTGGACCATGACGACGCGCGCACTGGCGATCGGGCTGAAGGCGGTGCCGGAGCAGGACCTTCTCGATGTGGCCGCCGGCCCGATGCGCGCACTGCGCGACCAGACCCAGGAGGCGATCCACCTCTGGGTGCCCGACCAGTTCGAGCGGATGATCCTCGTCGACAAGGTCGAGTCCGAGCAGCAGGTCCGTGCGTACATCCAGCTCGGCGGCACCTCACCGATCCACGTCGGCGCATCGGGCCGCTGCGTTCTCGCCGCCCTCCCCGACGACGTGGTGGAGGATCTCGTCCACCGGGTGTTCCTGCCCGAGGCGCCCACGGTCCCCTTCGACCGGCCCACCTTCGACGAGGCGATCGCCGAAGCGCGCAAAAACGGCTACTCCGTCAACACGGCCGAGAACCGCGCGCATGTCTGCGCCATCGCGGCCGCCGTCCGCAACCGCCATGGCCGACCCGTCGCGGCGATCGCGATCTCCGTCCCGAGCGTCCGCTTCGACTTCGACGCGTCCCGGGCATGGGGCCCGATGGTCGTGGCCACCGCCGAGCAGGTCGGGGTGCGCCTGATCGGCGTCTGATCGGAGCCTGACCTCAGTACGGCCGGCCGTCGGCGCGTCAGCCGACGGCGGGGTCGACGACGGCTTCGCCGCGGACGCTCACCGTGCCGTCCGCCAGCTCCGCCCAGAGCTCGATGCGCGCCGCCCCATCGGCGACGTCCGCGATCCGTCCGTGCACCACCGGCGCGGCGTTGACCGGTGTGATCG
>NZ_JBSGUP010000240.1:0-11300 GCF_053607985.1 Streptomyces sp. NPDC055078 | reverse complement strand
CAGGCCGGGCGGGGGGCGGGCCCCTGTGCGTACAGCCGTATGTCAGTCCTTGATCTCGCAGATGGGGGCGCCCGAGGAGATGGAGGCGCCGACCTCGGCGTTGAGGCCCTTGACGGTGCCCGCGCGGTGGGCGTTGAGGGGCTGTTCCATCTTCATGGCTTCCAGGACGACCACGAGGTCGCCTTCCTGGACCTCCTGGCCCTCCTCGACGGCGACCTTGACGATGGTGCCCTGCATCGGGGACGCGAGGGTGTCGCCGGAGGCGGCGGCGGTGGACTTCTTCGCGGCGCGGCGCTTGGGCTTGGCGCCCGCGGCGAGGCCGGTACGGGCCAGGGTCATCCCGAGGGAGGACGGCAGGGAGACTTCGAGGCGTTTGCCGCCGACCTCGACGACGACGGTCTCGCGGCCCGGTTCGTCCTCGGTCTCCGTCTCGGCGGTCGCGGTGAAGGCGGGGACGGTGTTGACGAACTCGGTCTCGATCCAGCGGGTGTGGACCTGGAACGGGTCGGCGGTGAAGGCCGGGTCGGTGACGACGGCGCGGTGGAAGGGGATGGCGGTGGCCATGCCCTCGACGTGGAACTCGGCCAGGGCGCGGGCCGCGCGCTGGAGGGCCTGTTCGCGGGTGGCGCCGGTGATGACGAGTTTGGCGAGGAGGGAGTCCCAGGCGGGGCCGATGACGCTGCCGGACTCGACGCCGGCGTCGAGGCGGACGCCGGGGCCGCTGGGCGGGCTGAAGGTGGTGACGGTGCCGGGGGCGGGCAGGAAGCCGCGGCCGGGGTCCTCGCCGTTGATCCGGAACTCGAACGAGTGGCCGCGGATCTGCGGGTCGCCATCCTTGAAATACGACGCAGCGCCGAGGGGTTCGCCGTCGGCGATGCGGAACATTTCGCGTACGAGGTCGATGCCGGTGACCTCTTCGGTGACGGGGTGCTCGACCTGGAGGCGGGTGTTGACCTCAAGGAAGGAGATGGTGCCGTCGGTGCCGACGAGGAATTCGACCGTGCCCGCGCCGACGTAGCCGGCTTCCTTGAGGATCGCCTTGGAGGCGGCGTACAGCTCGGCGTTCTGGGCGTCGGTGAGGAAGGGGGCGGGGGCTTCCTCGACGAGTTTCTGGTGGCGGCGCTGGAGGGAGCAGTCGCGGGTGGAGACGACGACGACATTGCCGTGGGTGTCGGCCAGGCACTGGGTCTCGACGTGGCGGGGCTTGTCGAGGTAGCGCTCGACGAAGCACTCGCCGCGGCCGAAGGCGGCGACGGCCTCGCGGACGGCCGAGTCGTACAGCTCGGGGATCTCGTCCAGGGTGCGGGCGACCTTGAGGCCGCGTCCGCCGCCGCCGAAGGCGGCCTTGATCGCGATGGGGAGGCCGTGCTGTTCGGCGAAGGCGACGACCTCGTCCGCGCCGGAGACGGGGTCGGGGGTGCCGGCGACGAGGGGGGCGCCCGCGCGCTGGGCGATGTGGCGGGCGGCGACCTTGTCGCCGAGGTCGCGGATGGCCTGCGGGGGCGGTCCGATCCAGGTCAGCCCGGCGTCCAGGACGGCCTGGGCGAACTCGGCGTTCTCGGACAGGAAGCCGTATCCGGGGTGGATCGCGTCCGCGCCGGAGTCCTTCGCCGCCTGGAGGACCTTGTCCATGTCGAGATAGCTGGCGGCCGGGGTGTCACCACCCAGCGCGAACGCCTCGTCGGCGGCGCGGACATGCAGCGCGTCCCGGTCCGGGTCCGCGTAGACGGCCACACTCGCGATCCCGGCATCCCGGCAGGCACGGGCGACCCGGACAGCGATTTCGCCACGGTTGGCGATGAGCACCTTGCGCACGATGGCTCCCTCCTTGAAACAAGCTGAGTTTAGGGACTGCCGACACGGCCTATCGACCCGTCCCCAATGGTGAGCTTGCCCACACGGAGCGTGATTCGAGGCTCGCGCAAATCGCGAAATCCCTTGTCGCACCACGGTACGACGGGTTTCTCTCTCGCACAGTAGCCCTGTCGTGTGGCGCAGGTCTCTGTTCGGGGACCCCCCGGCCGAACGCCATTCTTTGTGGGATTCCTACTACTGGCCCAGTGATTCTTTGCGGTGGGGCCAGCGCGCCGGAACTCTTGTCCCCGGAGCTACCCGTTAGTAGCCTGCGCGCTGTCATACGTACTTCCGGTAACAGTTCCGGTGGCAGTTCCGGCAGCAGAGGGTTGGGGGCACGGTGGTGCGCAGAGCGGTGGCCGTGGTGGCTGCGGTGGTGCTGCTGACAGAGGCCGTCGGCATTGTGGTGATCAATGGCATTCTCGCCACCTTTGTCGACGGGCAGAGCATGTCCCTCGACGGACTCGACCCGGACGCGATGGTCATCGGCACCTGGGTGACGGGCGGGGTGCTCGGCCTCGCGCTGGGCGCGTGCGCGGTGGTGTCGCTGGTCGCCGGGGTGCGCGACCGGGCGCCGGGGCGCCTCGCCCGCGCGCTGCTCATCGGCGCGGCGGTGCTGCACGGGCTGCTGGGGGCGGTGACCCTGGGCCTGGTCGGCTGGTACGCGTTCGGCTTCCTGATGGTGGTACTGGGCCTGATCGTGCTGGTGCTGATCAGTTACGGGAAGTACGGGACGTACGGGAAGCACGGGAAGCCGGGGTCCCCGGACGGACCGGCCGCCGCCCCGAAGGTGCCAGGGCCCCCGAGCGGAGTGGCTCCCGGTCCTGCCGGTGGCGTGGCGCCCGGTCCCGCGAACCGGGTGGCGCCGGGGTCTACGGGTGGCGTGGCGCCGGTGTGATCCGGGTGCCGCGCCGGGTGCGCCCGGCCGGCTTGTACACCGACAGTGCCGTGGCGCCGAGGAGCACCAGCAGCGCCGCGGCCCCCTGGGTGACGAACTGAGTGCGCAGTCCGCCGAGGTCGTGGCCCGCCGTGCCGTCCGCCATGGCGATCACCGGCCGCATATGGGCGAGCAGCAGCAGCGTGGCCGGGACGGTCAGCCAGAGCTTGACGACGACCCAGTAGTGCCGCACGAGTCCCCAGTGCGTGCCCAGTGACGAGACGAGACCCGTCAGCGGTGTGGCCAGGGCCAGCGGGACGATGACATACCGGCCCAGCACCTCCATCGCGGGGTAGACGGACCGGGCGGGGTCGGTGCCGCCCTCGGCGGCCCCGGCGACCGCGAGCGCCAGAAACCCGGCCACCGCGCCCAGCCAGCCGACCGAGGCCGTCACATGGGCGGTGAGCGCGAACTTCCGTACGCGTGGTGTCATCGCCATCAGTGGCCGCCCGTCCCGCCGGCGAGATGTGCGATGAGGAACGCCGCGACCAGGGCGAGCGCGGCGACCCCCAGCAGGGTCACCCAGCGGGGCCTCGGGGCGCGCGTGCCGTCCCCCTGGTCCCCGCCGGTGGGGGTGTTTTCGGACATGGCTGTTTCCCTCGATCGTCGTAGTGGGGTACGCCTGAGCCTTTGCGGGCCCCGCTTTCACGGGCCCCGTTCCTGCGAGCCCCGTTTTCACGAGGCTCAGATTTTACGAGACACTATGTCGCACTCGAATCATGGTGTCACAGGATCGGCGTCACGTAGCCGCCACGTATATTCGGGGCATGCCGAAGCTGTGGAGCGAGACGATCGAGGAGCACCGCGGTGCCGTCCGCGAGGCGGTACTCGACGCAGCCGCCGGGCTGGTCGCTCAGCACGGGCTGCTGTCGGTGACGATGTCGCGCATCGCCGAGGCGACCGGTATCGGGCGGGCGACGCTCTACAAGTACTTCCCCGACGTCGAAGCGGTCCTCACTGCCTGGCACGAACGCCAGATCAACGCCCACCTCGACCGGCTGGCGGCCGTACGCGACGGAGCCGACGGGCCGGACGAACGGCTCGCGGCCGTACTCCAGGCGTATGCGCTGATCGCCCATGAGCGCCACCGGCACCACGGCAGCGAACACGCGGCGCTGCTGCACGAGGGAGAGCAGGTCGCCCACGCCCATCGGCGACTGACCGAACTGATCCGGGAACTGCTCGCCGATGGCGTACGGGCCGGTGTCATCCGGGACGACATCCCGCCCGGGGAACTGGCCGCCTACTCCCTGCACGCCCTGGGCGCGGCCGGAAGCCTGCCCTCAGGGGCGGCGGCCCGGCGGCTCGTCGGGGTCACCCTGGCCGGACTGCGCGCCGGGGCGGACGGCTCGACGGAGGGCTCGACGGTCGGCTCGACGGGGTCTGAACACGGGGGCTGAACACGGGGCGCTGACCCGAACCCGAACCCGAACCCGGACCCGGACCCGTGGGCGTTCTCAGACCCAGAGGTCGGTGACCGAGTGGTCCAGCTCCGCCAGCAGGGCGCGCAGCAGCGGCAGCGACAGGCCGATGACATTGCCGTGGTCGCCGTCGATGCCGTCGATGAACGGCGCCGAGCGCCCGTCCAGGGTGAACGCGCCCGCCACCCGCAGCGGTTCACCGGTCGCGACATACGCGGCGATCTCCGCGTCCGTCGGCTCGCCGAAGCGGATCACGGTGGAAGCGGTCGCGGACGCGATCCGGCCGGTGGCCGCCTCGATGACACAGTGCCCGGTCTGGAGCACACCCGTCCGGCCGCGCATCGCCTTCCAGCGGGCCGTGGCCTCCTCCGCGTCGGCGGGCTTGCCGAGCGCCTCGCCGTCCAGTTCGAGCACCGAGTCGCATCCGACGACCAGGGCCCCGGCGGCCTCGGGGCGCGCGGCGACGACGGCGGCCTTCGCCTCGGCGAGTACGAGCGCCAGTTCGGCCGGGGTCGGCGCGGTCAGGGCGTCCTCGTCGACACCGCTGACGATCACTTCGGGGGCGAACCCTGCCATACGCAGCAGTTCGAGCCGGGCGGGGGAGGCGGAGGCCAGGACGAGGCGGGGAGCGCGGGCGGTCATGGCGCCATCGTAGGCGCCGAAAGTCAATGCAGGCCCACCACAATCATTCCCACCACCATGGCCAGGGCGAGGAGGAGGCCGGCGCGGCGCAGCATCGCCTGCGTCTCGCGCAGTTCCTTGGGGGGCTCGTTCTGGGGGTCGGACCACAGCATGCCCCGATGGTGGGGTCGGGGCGGGCCCCCGCGCCTGAGTACAGGTACTCAACGTTCGGGTGCTCAACGGGAAACGGTGCGACTCCGCCTCGGGCGCCGGAGGCCCGGGAGCCCGCCCCCGCCGCGCTTTCGCCAGAGTGGGCGTCCCCCCGGACCGGCTGGAACGACGTGCCCTAGACCGGCCAGTACGTACGGGCCCAGGCGCGCGGGCCCGGGAGGGGGCTGCGGCGGCGGGCGATACGGGCCGGGTCCGACCACTGTTCTGGCAGGGACGCGGCCCCCTCGGGCGCGGAGGCCGTGGCCGCCGCGCGGGCCTGGACCACCGCGAGTGCGGCGGCCAGCTCCTCTCTGGTCGGGTTGCCCCGTATGACCTTGATCATTGTCTTGCCCTTCCTGGCGGCCGGCGGGGATTCCAGCGGGGGCTGGAGGGATCGGGGGGCTAGAGGGGGATGTTCCCGTGCTTCTTCGGCGGCAGGTTCTCCCGCTTCGTACGGAGCTGGCGCAGTCCGCGCACGATCTGCACCCGGGTGTCCGACGGCATGACCACCGCGTCCACATAGCCCCGCTCGGCCGCGGTGTACGGGTTGAGCAGGGTGTCCTCGTACTCCTGGATGAGCTGCGCGCGCGTGGCCTCGGCATCGTCGGCCGCCGCGATCGTGCGGCGGTGCAGGATGTTCACCGCTCCCTGCGCGCCCATCACCGCGATCTGCGCGGTCGGCCACGCGAGGTTCAGATCCGCGCCCAGGTGCTTGGAGCCCATCACGTCGTACGCCCCGCCGAACGCCTTGCGGGTGATGACCGTGATGAGAGGGACCGTCGCCTCGGCGTACGCGTAGATCAGCTTCGCGCCGCGGCGGATGATGCCGCCGTACTCCTGGTCCACGCCCGGCAGGAAGCCCGGGACGTCGACAAAGGTCAGCACGGGGATGTTGAAGGCGTCACACGTGCGGACGAACCGCGCGGCCTTCTCCGAGGCGTTGATGTCCAGACAGCCCGCGAACTGCATCGGCTGATTGGCGACGATCCCGACCGGGAACCCCTCCACCCGCCCGAAGCCGGTGACGATGTTCGGCGCGAACAGCGCCTGTGTCTCCAGGAACTCGCCCTCGTCGAGCACATGCTCGATGACGGTGTGCATGTCGTACGGCTGGTTCGCGCTGTCCGGGATCAGCAGGTCCAGCTCGCGGTCGTCGTCGCTGACGGTGAGGTCGGCCTCCTCCGGGAAGGCCGGCGGCTCGGACAGGTTGTTCGACGGCAGATAGGACAGCAGCGACTTGACGTACTCGATCGCGTCCTTCTCGTCCCCCGCCATGTGATGAGCGACACCCGAGGTGGTGTTGTGCGTACGGGCGCCGCCGAGCGCCTCGAAGCCGACGTCCTCGCCGGTGACCGTCTTGATGACGTCCGGGCCCGTGATGAACATGTGCGAGGTCTGGTCGACCATGACCGTGAAGTCGGTGATCGCGGGGGAGTAGACCGCGCCGCCCGCGCAGGGGCCGACCACCAGCGAGATCTGCGGGATCACCCCGGAGGCGTGGGTGTTGCGGCGGAAGATCTCGCCGTACATGCCGAGCGCGCTGACGCCCTCCTGGATCCGCGCGCCGCCGGAGTCGTTGATGCCGATGACCGGGCACCCCGTCTTCAGCGCGAAGTCCATCACCTTGACGATCTTCTGCCCGTAGACCTCGCCGAGCGCGCCGCCGAAGACCGTGAAGTCCTGGGAGAAGACGGTGACCGGACGGCCGTCGACCGTGCCGTAGCCGGTGACCACACCATCGCCGTACGGACGGGTCTCCGCCAGGCCGAAGCTGGTGGAACGATGCCGCGCGAACTCGTCGAACTCGACGAACGACCCCTCGTCCAGCAGCAGATCGATCCGCTCGCGAGCCGTCAGCTTGCCCTTGGCGTGCTGCTTCTCCACCGCGCGTGCGGAGCCTGCGTGCGTGGCCTCGTCCGTACGCCGCTGAAGATCGGCGATCTTCCCCGCGGTGGTGTGGGTGGTCGGACCGTCGGAGACGGCGATCTGTTCCTGCTCGGGCATCGGGATGCGGCTCCCCTGGCTGGTCAGCCGCCCTCGGCGGCTGTCGGGTGGATCTCGCTGGCTACTGTGTCGGCTGCTGTTTCGTAGCGTATCGGCGGCGATACCGTTCGGCAGTGCGGCGTTTACCACACCTAACCTGGCTTGCATGACCCAAGAGAATGCGCCCGGTAGCCGCTGGTCCGACCTGGAGCGACCGCCGCTCAACGCGACGGCGCTGCGCCGCGCCCTCCTCCGGCCGGGCGGTCTGTGGACCTCGCTCGACGTCGTACAGGCGACCGGCTCCACCAACTCGGATCTGGCGGCGCGGGCCGGGTCCGCCCCCGAGGGCGCCGTACTGATCGCGGAGGAGCAGACCGCCGGGCGCGGCCGGCTCGACCGCGCCTGGAACGCGCCGCCGCGCTCAGGGATCTTCGTATCCGTGCTGCTGCGGCCGGGACCCGAGGTGCCCGTCGAGCGCTGGGGCTGGCTGCCGCTGCTCGCCGGAGTCGCCGCCGCGGCCGGGCTGAGCCGGTCGGCCGGCGTCGACCTCTCCCTCAAGTGGCCCAATGACCTGCTGGTGACGGTCGGCGGCGAGGAGCGCAAGACCGGGGGCATTCTCGCCGAGCGGGTCGGGGGTGACGCGGTGGTGCTCGGGATGGGCATCAATGTCACCCTGCGCGACGAGGAGCTTCCGGTTCCGACCGCCGGGTCCCTCGCGCTCGCCGGCGCGATCTCCACCGACCGTGATCCGCTCGTACGGGCCGTTCTGCGCTCTCTGGAGGAGTGGTACGGGAGGTGGCGCGGGGCGGGTGGCGACCCGGGTTCCTCGCACGTGCAGGAGGCATATGCTGCGGGGTGTGCGACGCTGGGCCGCGCGGTACGTGCCGAACTGCCCGGCGACCGGTCGGTGACCGGTGAGGCGGTGGCCCTGGACGGGGACGGGCAGCTGGTTCTGGCCTCCGAGGGCGGTGGACGGCAGGCGATCGGCGCGGGTGACATCGTGCATCTGCGGCCGGCCGGATGATCTGCGGCGATTCTCGGTGGACGGGTACGGCAACCGGGACGTGAGCCAGGGCACACCTGCCGTATCGTTGAGGCGATCGAGCGACAGATCGGCAGGGCAGTGCGCAGGGAACGGGCAGGAGGCGGCTGGTGACCGTCGACGACACCTCCTCCGGCGCGGGCGCGTCCGGTGGGTCAGGGGCCGCCATGTCGACCGGTCCGTCTCTGCCGTCCGGCGGGGAGGACGGTTCCGGTTCTGGGCCGGGCTCCGAACCCGGGCTTGATCCCGGGGTTGGTTCCGGGCTTGATCCCGGGGTTGGTCAGGGTGTCGACTCCGGCCCTGATCCTGGTCGTGGGTCCGGTGACGGTACTGGTCAGGGGCCTGGCGATGAACCCGGTCATGGGCATGGTCATGGACTTGGGCATGGCGATGAACCCGGTCATGGTGATGGGCCTGGGCATGCGGCTGTGACAGATTCCGGTTCCGGGGCGGGTGTCGGCTCCGATGACGGTTCTGGTGCTGGGTCCTCTGGGTCCTCTGGGTCTTCTGGTGCCGAATCCGGGTCCGGTGAGACTGCCGCCGCTGTTCATCCGACGCCCCACCACGCGGTCGACCACACCGCCGAGCCGACCGACGACCCCCTCGCGATCCGGCTGGAACAGCTGATCCTCGGCGCCGAGCGCCGACACACCCCCTTCCAGGCCGCGCGCACCGCCGGTGTCTCGATGGAGCTGGCCTCCCGTTTCTGGCGGGCCATGGGCTTCGCGGACATCGGGCAGGCGAAGGCGCTCACCGAGGCGGACGTCCTGGCGCTGCGGCGGCTCGCGGGTCTGGTCGAGGCGGGGCTGCTGAGCGAGCCGATGGCCATCCAGGTCGCGCGGTCCACCGGTCAGACCACGGCCCGGCTGGCGGAGTGGCAGATCGACTCCTTCCTGGAGGGGCTCACCGAGCCGCCCGAGCCCGGGATGACCCGTACCGAAGTCACGTATCCGCTGATCGAGCTGCTGCTGCCGGAGCTGGAGGAGTTCCTCGTCTATGTGTGGCGGCGGCAGCTCGCGGCGGCGACCGGACGTGTCGTCCAGGCCGCCGACGACGAGGAGATGGTGGACCGCCGTCTCGCGGTCGGCTTCGCCGACCTCGTCGGGTTCACCCGGCTCACCCGTCGGCTGGAGGAGGAGGAACTGGGCGAGCTGGTCGAGTCCTTCGAGACCACCTCGGCGGACCTGGTGGCCGCGCACGGCGGACGGCTGATCAAGACCCTCGGTGACGAGGTGCTGTACGCGGCGGACGACGCGCGCACGGCGGCGGAGATCGCGCTGCGGCTGATCGACGCGATGACCCAGGACGAGTCGATGCCCGCCCTGAGGGTTGGTATCGCCTTCGGCACGGTCACCACGCGGATGGGCGATGTCTTCGGTACGACGGTGAATCTGGCGAGCCGCCTCACCTCGATAGCGCCGAAGGACACGGTGCTGGTGGACGGGGCGTTCGCGGAGGAGCTGATCCGTACGGGAGACGCGCCGGTCTCCGAGACCCGGGCCGCGGAGGAGGCCGCCACCGCCGAGAAGGAGGGCGAGCCCCCGCCCCCGTACCGCTTCGCACTCCAGCCGATGTGGCAGCGGCCGGTGCGCGGTCTTGGCGTGGTGGAGCCGTGGCTGCTGTCGCGGAGGCCGTGACGGGGGAGCGGTGACCTGGGCCCTTCCCGGGAGCCCTCGTCCCGGAGCGGGTGCCGGGGTCCCCGGGCCGCCCGCTTGGGGTGCGGGCCTATGATCCGGTGAACCATCGTTAACCGGGAGGGTGCCTCATGTCCGAGTCCGAGCAGCGGTTCGGCGAATTCGTACTCGTCCGCGTCCGCGACCATGTCGCCGAGCTGGTCCTCGACCGCCCCCGGGCCATGAACGCGGTCTCCACCGACATGGCCCGCTCCATCGCCGCCGCGTGCGACGCGCTGGCCGCCGACCGCGAGGTACGGGTCACCGTGCTCACCTCGTCGAATGACCGGGCGTTCTGCGTCGGCGCGGATCTCAAGGAGCGCAACTCCTTCACCGACGCCGATCTGGTACGGCAGCGGCCGACCGCGCGGGCCGCCTATACGGGCGTACTGGAGCTGCCGATGCCCACGGTCGCGGCCGTCCACGGCTTCGCCCTCGGCGGCGGGTACGAGCTGGCCCTCGCCTGCGATCTCATCGTCGCCGACGCCACGGCCGTCGTCGGGCTGCCCGAGGTCTCCGTCGGGGTCATCCCGGGCGGCGGCGGGACCCAGCTCCTGCCCCGCAGGGTCGGCGCCGCCCGGGCCGCCGAGCTGGTCTTCACCGCGCGCCGGCTGGAGGCCGCCGAGGCGCGTGAGCTGGGGCTCGTCGACCAGCTCGCCGAGGACGCCCGTACGGAGGCGCTGGCCCTCGCCGCCAGGATCGCGGCGAACTCCCCCGTCGGGCTGCGCGCCGCCAAGCGGGCGCTGCGGCTGGGACAGGGGCTCGACCTCCGGGCCGGTCTGGAGGTCGAGGACGCCGCCTGGCGTTCCGTCGCGTTCTCCGGGGACCGCGCGGAGGGGGTGGCCGCGTTCAACGAGAAGCGGAAGCCGAAGTGGCCCGGCGAGTGACGGACCATGATCCGGCCCACGTCAAGGGATCAAATCAGGTCAAACCTCCCTAAGCTGTGATGATGGCTGAGGATCGGCAGTTGCGCGCAGTGGTGGCGCTGGCCCAGGCGATGGCGGCGGCGCAGACCCCACGGGAGTGCTGGCGTGCCGCCGCCCTGGGGGCGTGCTCCGCGCTGGCCGGGTCCTTCGCGGCGCTTTCTGTGTGGGAGCGGGAGCTGGGGCGGCTCAGGGTGCTGGTGAACGCGGGGGACCGGGCGCCGGACGAGGAGGAGTTCCCCGAGTCGGAGACGTATCCCGTCAACCGCTTCCCCGAGATCACGGAGTTTCTGCACGAGCGGTGGGCGGGGGGTGGGGAGCCGGACGCGTGGGTGGAGTCGGTGGAGGGGCCGGTGGTTCTGGGGCGGGGAGGGTCGAGGGCGGGGTCTGGGTCTGAGCCCGGGGTGGCGCCTGAGCCCGGCGCGGGGTCCGGGTCCTCCGGGTCCGCCAGGTCCGCCGGGTCCGCCGGGTCCGCCGGGTCCGCCGGGTCTGCCGGGTCTGCCGGGTCTGCCGGGTCCGCCGGGTCCGAGCCTGCGCCCCGGTCCGGGGCCGGGTCCGCCCGGGGCGGGCCCCCTTCGTCAGCCCGGGCCCTTCCCTGGGGCTCCGCCCCGGACCGCCCCCTACGCCCTGAGGGCG
>NZ_JBSGUP010000239.1:0-11382 GCF_053607985.1 Streptomyces sp. NPDC055078 | reverse complement strand
GGAGCGGCGCAGCCGCTCCAGGGTCTGGGTGACGTCGGCCGCCCTGGGCCGGTTGTGCGGCAGCTTGGAGAGGACCGCGGCCATTCCGCAGGTGTTGGTGAGGGCGGAGAAGACCAGTCCGCCCGCGATCCCGGCCGAGAGCAGCAGCCAGGCGGGGTGGACCAGGCTGAGGCCGGCGCCGGTCAGGACCAGACCGCCCGCGGTGAACCGCACCTGGCGCTCCATCGACCAGGTGGCGCGGGGGGTGCCGTCGGGGCGGTCCAGCGTGTGGCCGCGTTCGGCCCAGGCGTTCGTACCGCCGACGAGGGTGGCGGTGGTCACTCCGCTCTCGGCGAGCAGTGCGCAGGCGCTCTCGGATCGGGCCCCGGACGCGCAGACCACCAGGATCTCGCCCCGGTCGGCGGCCTCCCGGATCACGGGCAGGGCGCGGCGGACCTGGTCGAGGGGGATGTTCAGCGCGCCTGGCAGGTGGCCGGAGGCGTATTCGCCTGGCGTACGGACGTCGATGACCGTCAGGTCGTCGAACCGGGTACGGGCCTGGTCGACGTCGAGGGCAGGGGTGGTGTTCATGGTGGATGCCATCCTTGGAATCGCTGGACATTTCTGTGGGTGCCCCCCAGAGGAGTAAAGTACCCCCAGGGGTATCTATTGAGGAGTTGTCGTGGAGCTGGACCTCGCAACGGCCGAGCTGAAGGCCGTCATGAACCGCTTGCGCCGCGCTCAGGGCCAGATCTCCGGAGTGATCCGGATGCTGGAGGAAGGCCGTGACTGCGCGGACGTCGTCATTCAGCTGGCGGCGGCGTCGCGCGCCCTGGACCGGGCGGGGTTCGCGATCATCGCCACCGGTCTCCAGCAGTGTCTGACCGGCACCGGGGACGGGACTGAGGGGATGAACGAGGCGGACCGCGACGAGATGCGGTCGCGGCTGGAGAAGATGTTCCTGTCGCTGGCGTGAGGCAGGCCCCGGCGCTGGACGCGGTCCGGTTCGGCGCGGTCCTGTTCATCCGGCTCCCGTACGACGCGGTCCCGGCCCGCGCGGTCCCGTTCACCCGAACCCCCTGAGGCTGTCCAGCAGCATCACCGCGGCCACCGCCAGCAGCACCACGGCGAAGATCCGCTGAAGCGTCCGCCCGCGCACCTTCCCGGACAGCCGTTTGCCGTCCCACGCCCCGAGGATCGCGGCGCCCGCGAACGGTGCGACGACCGCCCAGTCCAGCCCTTCGGCCGTACCGGTACGGGTGGTCAGCGCGGCCACCGAATTGACGGTGATCACCAGCAGGCTGGTGCCGACAGCCACTCGCATCCGCAGTCCCACGGGACCGACCAGGGCGGGCACGGCGAGAAATCCGCCGCCCACACCCAGGACGCCGGTCACGGCGCCCAGCCCGGCCCCCGTCCCGGCGGTGACCGGCCACCGGGCGCGTACCGGCACCGTGCTCTCCGTACTCGCCGCGTCGGCCGAGCCTGATCCCGCCGGCCTCAGCATCGACAGCGCCGCGAGCCCCGCGACCACGGCGAACGCCCCGGTCAGCAGGGCCGACGGCAGCCGCGCCGCGACCGCGCCGCCCAGTGCGGCGGGCACCAGCCCGGCCGCCGCGACCAGCGCGCCCGTACCCCAGCGCACATGGCCGTCCCGGGCGTGGGCGAGCAGCGCGGCGGCGGAGGTGGCGGTGACGATGACCAGACTCGCGGTGGTGGCCGCGACCGGGGTGAAGCCGAGCGGATAGATCAGCGCGGGCACGGCGAGCACACTGCCGCCGCCCCCGAGCGCGCCGAGCGCAAGACCAACGACGGCCCCGGCGGCCCCGGCGACCAGGGCGAGGAGCAGCGTACTCACACCGCTCCCCGGAACCCGCCCGCGCGGGAACGCGAGAACTCGGGGCCGGGCACGGCTCATCCCTCCGGGGCGTACTCGACGGGCAGACCCGCCGCCCGCGCCGCGCCGAACCCGTCGTCCACCGCGACGACATCCCGCCCGGCGGCGTCCAGCAGCGACGCGGCGATCGCCGCCCGCATCCCGCCCGCGCAGTGCACCCACACGGTCCCCGGCGGCACCTCAAGCAGCCGGGACCTGAGCTGGTGCACGGGGATATGGACGGAACCGGCGACAAAGCCCTGCGCCGCCCGCTCGGAGTCCCGCCGTACGTCGAGGACGACAGCGCCCTCGTACGCCCCCGCGAGTTCCGCGAAGGCCGCGCGCCGGAAGGACCGAGGCCGTTCCCCGTCCCGTACCCACTCATCGGGCGAACCGGTCGCCGCGGCGGCGGGCCGGTCGATGCCGACCCGGGCCAGCTCCCGCTGGGCGTCGGCGAGCTGCGCGGGCGATGCGGCGAGCAGGGTGACGGGCCTGCCCCAGGGGATCAGCCAGGCCAGATACGTGGCGAGCTGACCGTCGGCCTCGAAGTTGAACGATCCGGCGACATGCCCTTCCGCGAAGGCGATACGGCTGCGGAGGTCGACCACCCACTCACCCTCGGCGAGCCGCCGGGCGATGTCATCGGCGTCGGCGACGGCGGGCGGCGTGAGATCGACGGGCGCGGGCCCACGGGCGTTCACCGGGCCCATGTGCGTGTAGTACGCGGGGATGTCGTCCAGACCGGCCAGCAGGTCGGCGACGAAGGTGTCGGCGTCCTTGACCAGCGCCTCGTTGGCAAAGCGCTCCTTGCCGATCGTGGTCTCCCCGCCCGCCGACGGCGAGGACGAGCAGAAGCTGCCGAAGCCGTGTGTCGGCAGTACGGCGGTGTCGTCGGGCAGTTCGTCCGCCAGCCGGTGCACGGACGCGTACTGCGCGCGGGCGAGCCGCTCGGTGAGGCGCGGCTCGACCAGGTCGGGCCGCCCGACCGTGCCGATGAGCAGCGATCCGCCCGTGAACGCGGCCACCGTCCGCCCCTCGTCCTCCAGGGCGTACGCGGTGTGGTGCGGTGTGTGCCCGGGAGTGGCCAGGGCCCGCAGCGCCAGCCCGGTCCCGATCTCCACCCGGTCCCCGTCGGCGATGGGAACCCGCTGGTAGGAGACGTGCGCCCCGGCCGGTACGAGGTAGTCGGCGCCGGTGACGCGGGCCAGCTCAAGCCCCCCGCTCACATAGTCGTTGTGCACATGCGTCTCCACGACCGCCGTGATCCGCACGCCACGCCGCGCGGCCGCCGCCACCACCCGGTCCACATCGCGCACGGGATCGATCACTACGGCATCCCTGGCACCACCCACCAGATAGCTCCGGTTGCCGAGTCCGGGAACCTCGATGGTGTCGATGAAGAACACGGCCTTGATCCTTTCGCCAAAATTACCCCCCGGGGTATGTTTTCCACGGTAACAGAGTTACCCCTGGGGGTATCCAGGCGGGCCGCCGCTCGCGGGGTGCGGGGCACGGGAGCGGCCCACGCGGACAGGGGCGCGGACAGGACGCGGGTGCCGAGGCGCAGGCGACACACGGGCGCGGGGCAGGCGGCGCACGGGCGGGGCCGGACCGGACCAGATCGGATCGGATCGGATCGGATCGGGCCAGGTGGGACCAGGT
This sequence comes from Streptomyces sp. NPDC055078, assembly GCF_053607985.1. NCBI lineage: Bacteria > Bacillati > Actinomycetota > Actinomycetes > Kitasatosporales > Streptomycetaceae > Streptomyces > Streptomyces sp. NPDC055078. The sequence continues at coordinate 7,865 of NZ_JBSGUP010000239.1, read as the reverse complement.
GGGGAGCTTCCCCGCATACGGTCGATCGTCAGCGGCGTCGACCCGGTGGCGCTCACCTACTGTGACAGCCTGCGGGGAATCGCGGCACCGCCGCCCGCGCCGTACCCTCCGGCCTCGCCCGTACAGATCGCAGGAAGGTAGTTGCCTTGATCAGCATCTCGGACATCGAAGTCGCGGCTGAACAGATCGCCGGGCATGTCGTACGCACTCCGACCGTGGAGAGCCCCGGACTGACCGCGCTGCTCGGAGTCCCGGTCACCGCGAAGCTGGAGCTGCTCCAGCGCACCGGCTCCTTCAAGGCACGCGGGGCGACGGCGCGGCTGCTCGCGCTCGGCGAGGCGGAGCGGGCGGCGGGCGTGGTGGCGGTGAGCGGCGGCAACCACGGGATCGCGCTCGCGGTGATGGCCGGAGCGCTCGATGTGAAGGCGACGGTGGTGATGCCGGAGTCGGCGCCCGCGCGTTCCATCGAACTGGTGGAGGCGGCGGGCGCTTCGCTGCGGCTGACCGACGGCATGGACAGCGCGTTCGCGCTGATGACGCGGTTGCAGACCGAGGGTCTCACCCTTGTCCACCCGTTCGACGACCCCTCGGTGATCGCGGGTCAGGGCACCGTCGGCCTGGAGTTCGCCGAGGACGCCGGGGAACTCACCGACGTCCTCGTCAGCATCGGGGGCGGCGGCCTGATCTCCGGTGTCGCGGCGGCGCTGCACGCGCTGCGGCCCGGGGTACGGATCTGGGGCGTGGAGACGGAGGGCGCGCAGGCCATGTCTCAGGCGCTGGCCGCGGGCGGTCCGGTACCGGTCGCGCTCTCCTCGATCGTGACCACGCTCAGCGCGCCGGCCGTCTCACAGCTGACGTACGACCATGTGTCCGCCCTGGTCCACGAGGTCCTCGTGGTCTCGGACCGGGAGGCCGTCCAGGGCACCCTCGACATCGCCGACCACGCCAAGGTGTGGACCGAGCCCGCCGCCGGCTGTCTGCTGCCCGCCGCCCGGCGCGTACGGGAGCGCGTCGGCGACGGAGCCAGGCTCGGGCTGGTCCTCTGCGGGGGCAACACGCCGACCCGGGACGTCATGGCCTGGGCGGAACGCTTCCACCTGCGGTGAGCCCTGCGGTGAGCCGTCAGGTCCGTCACACATCCGCCGTGAACAGCACCGCCCGCCCCGCCCCCGCAGCCCGCGCGTAGAACCGCCGGACGCTCACCAGATGCTCCCAGAGGTACCTGAAGTCCCACTCCGCCTCCCGCCCCATCGCACCCGCCCGCAGTCCGGGGAACCGCCCCCGCAGCCACTCCTCCCCGATCCCGGCCAGCGCCGGGGCGGTCCGGCGGGTCTGGGCGGGCGTCACCAGCGTGGCGATGTACGCCCCCACCGGCAGCAGCCGCCCGCCGAGGAACGCGTACGAGAGGGGGTAGGGACCCGTGCCGCACCGCAGGGTCCCGTCCGCCAGACAGCGGTGCAGGGTGCCCCAGGCCCGGTCGGTGTCGGCGGTCCAGCGGGGCTCGCAGCCGTCCTCGACGGAGTCGATGTACGCGGTCACCTCGTCGGCGCCCGCCCGTACCAGCCGTTCGGCGTCGGCGGGCGGGATGGCGAAGTGGCGCCCCAGACTCCCCGCGACCGACCGCCCGGCGAGTACGCGGGGCGGGTCCGGGCGGTCCGGGCACCCGTACAGGTCCGGGGCCGGGAACGCGTACAGGTCCGGGGCCGGGGCCGGGTCAGTGAACATGCGGGCCTCCCGTCAACTGCGGTTTGCCGCGCGGGACCAGGGCGATGGACAGCGCGGCGGCGACAGCGGCGGTCACGGCGAGGAGGGTGTACGCGTCGGTGAAGCCGGAGAGGGCGCCCCGGGTGATGCCGGCGGCGGCCACGGTGGAGACCACGGCGACCCCGACCGACGCGCCCACCTCGTGGAAGGTGTTGACGACACCTGAGGCGAGCCCGGCCTCATGGTGGTCGACCATCGCGAGGGCGGTGGTCGTCGCGGTGACGAAGACGGCTCCGATGCCGAACGACGCGACGACGAGTCCGGGCACCAGCGTCCCGTACACCCGCGAGGTTTCCGAGAGCAGGGCGAGCGGGACACTGCCTGCCGCCGCGACGGCCATCCCGCCGACCGCGCAGGCCCGGCTGCCGATACGGCCGACGAGCCGGGAGCCGAGGTGGGCGCCGAGTCCGACCCCGATGGCCACGGGGAGGAAGGCGAGACCGGTCCGCAGCGGGCTGAAGCCGCGTGCGTGCTGGAGGTAGACGGAGCCGACGAAGAAGAAGGAGATCAGCAGCGCGGTGGCGATGAGCATCAGGAACGATCCCGCGATCACCGGACGGCGGGTGAACATCCGCAGATCCATCAGCGGGGCGCGGCTCGCCCGCTCGACCGCCGCGAAGGCCGCGTAGAGGGCGATCGAACCGATCAGTGTCAGCAGCGTGACCGCGTCGGTCCAGCCGCTGTCGCCCGCGCGGACGAGTCCGTAGATCAGCGAACCGGTGGCGGCGGTGGCCAGCAGCGCGCCCGGGGCGTCCAGCCGGGCGGGGCGGGGTGCGCGGGCCGGGACGAGGGCGGGGACGGCGAGGAGGAGGACAATGCCGATGGGGACGTTGACGTAGAAGATCCACTGCCAGCCGGGGCCGGATGTCAGCGCGCCGCCGAGCAGGACGCCGACGGCCGACCCGGTGCCGCCGATCGCGGCCCAGACGCCGAGGGCCTTGGTGCGTTCGGTGCCGTGGAAGGTGGTGGTGACGATGGCGAGGGCGGCGGGGGAGAGCAGGGCGGCGCCGACGCCCTGGGCGATACGGCCGCCGATCAGGGCGGGTGCGCTCTGGGCGAGCCCGGTGACCAGGGACGCGGCGGTGAAGACCAGCAGACCCGCGAGCAGGGTGCGCCGGGCGCCCAGCGCGTCGGCGAGCCGGCCGCCGAGGAGCATCAGCCCGCCGAAGCAGAGGGTGTACGCGGTGACCACCCAGGTCAGGGTGGCCCGGCCGAGATCGAGGTCGGTGGCCATGTCGGGCAGCGCGACGTTCACCACGGTGACGTCGAGGACCAGCATGAACTGCGCGACACAGATCAGGGTGAGGGCCGCCCAGCGGCGGGGGTCGGCGGGCGGGTGGGTGCCGTCGGGGGTGTGCGGGTCATGGGTGGTGGGGTGCGTCACGCGCCATCTCCTCGGTTCGGCGGGCGGTCCTATATGAACCGTACAGTTCAGTTCACTTGAACTCAACCGTACAGTTCAGCTCTCGGCTAGGCTCGACACCATGAGCAGCGCGGAAGCCGACCGACAGCCCCCCGGCGGGCCTGACGATCCCGACGGCCCTGGCGGCCCGCACAGCCCGCACAGCCCGCATGGCCCGGACAGCCCGGACAGCCCGCAGGGCACCAGTGGCCCCACCAGCACCAGCACCAGCACCAGCACCAGCACCAGCACCAGCACCAGCACCAGCACCAGCACCAGCACCAGCACCAGCAGAGCCAACGGCGCCACCCGTACGCATGGCATCACCACGCCTCCCCGCCCCAGCGGTCCGCGCGCCGAGCGCAAGCGGCAGGCCATCGTCACGGCGGCCCGCGCGCTCTTCCTCAGGGAGGGCTTCGGCGTCGGCATGGACGCCATCGCCGCCGAGGCGGGCGTCTCCAAGGTGACGGTCTACAACCACTTCGGCAGCAAGGAGTCCCTGTTCACCGCGGTCATCGCGGGCGCGCTGGACGAGCCCGTCGGCGACTCCTCAGGGGCGCTCGCCCAGCTCGCCGACACCGACCCCGACGAACTGCGCCCGGCCTTCATCGCGGCGGCGCGCGCCTGGGTCCACGCCGTGCGCGACGACCACGAACTGGCGGCCCTGCGCACCCTCGTCGCCACCGAGCTGCACCGCTTCCCCGAACTGGGCCGGGGCTGGCAGCACAACACCACCACCGGCCACCACCCCGCCGTGTCGGGGGCGCTGCGCGCACTGGCCGACCGGGGCCGGCTGGTCATCCCCGACCTGGAAGTGGCCACGCTCCAGCTGTACGCGCTGCTGGTCCACCCCCATATGATGTTCGGCCACTACGGCGCGACCCTCGACGACGACTTCACCGAACGGCTGCTCGTCAGCGGGGTGGACATGTTCCTGGACCATTACGCGCCACGGTGATCACGCCTCGGTGGGCGGCCTGGAGCCCCGCCTGGAAGCGGGTCCGCGCGCCGAGGACGTCCATGATCCGGCGCATCCGGCGTTCGACGGTCCGCTGGGCGACCCCCAGCCGGCGGGCGATCGCCTGATCGGTGAGGCCGGAAGCGGACAGGGCGAGCAGATGCTCGTCGTCGTCGCTCAGCCCGCCGCCCGCGCGGCTCCCCGTCGGCCACAGCGGTACGGAGCGCTGCCACAGCAGCTCGCCGAGGACGACCAGGGCGTCCAGCAGCGCGGACGGGTGCAGGACCATCACCTCACCGCCCTGGGCGAGGGCCACCAGCGCCACCCGGCGGTCCGCGATCACCAGGGTCAGCGGCACCTCGGCGAGTACCCGGCTCTGCTCACCGAGCCGCGCCAGTTCCCGGCAGCGGGCGAGCTGTTCGGGCGACTCCAGGCAGCGGTGGTCGTAGACGGCCCGGTGCACCACGCCGGGCCGCAGCGGCTCGCGCGGTACGGCGCCCGGCGGCCGGTCGAGGATCAGCAGCTCCTCGCGGGTGGCGCGCTGGACCTGGGCGAGCCGGCGGTCGATCGCCTCCCGCCCGCTGATGAACTGGACGGCGGGTCCGGCGTCCCCGTACTGCCGTACGGAGCGGAACTCGTCGGTGAGCGAGGCCGCGACCAGCCGCGCGCGCTCGATCTCCTCCTGCCGCTGGAGGGCCAGCACCTCGATCGCGACTCCGGGAGGCGCCGGGCTGAAGCGCACGGGACGGCCCCGGTCCCGGGTGAGCATGCCGCGCCGCTCCAGTGAGCGGGTTCGGCGCCGGACACGGGCGGTGTCCCAGCCGGTGGCGGCGGCGAGTTCGGTGACGGTGGCGCGGGGGCGGCCGAGCAGCGCCCGGTAGAGGAACTCGTCGTCGGCGGGGACCCCGAGCGCGGCGAGCCGGCGCTTGTCCCGGCCGTCGCCGGCCCCGGCACCCTTGGCGGCCCCGGCACCCTTCGCGGCCTTGGCGCCCTTAAGGGCCTTGGCACCCTTCGCGGCCTTGGCATCCCTGGAATCCCCGGCATCCCCGGCGCCTTCAGCTCCCGTCACTCCGCCTCCCCAGCAGGACGGTCGGGGTATCGACGGTAGGGCGGCGACCCGGGAGAGGTACAGACCTCTGCGGATGCCGAGACGGAATGCCGACAGTGACGGGAATCCGACGCTCCCCCTTCCTGTCGATTGGTCCAGACCACGGGCAAGGTTGTCATGTACGCCCCCGTAAGAACAGCCCCTGCGAGAACGGAGGAGTCACCCCACCCCAGGCGTACACCCCAAGGCCCCCAACAGACCCCCAGCAGAGACCGAGCAGCACGGCTCACCGACGCCGGGCGCCCCGAGCACCAAGCACCAAGAACTGAGCACCACCGAGCACCGAACACCGAACACCGAGCACTGAGCACGGCCACACACCCCTACCCCCCAGGGAGAGCCATGTTCAAGCGACCACTCGTCAGAAAGCGCCGCCACAGACTCATCGCGCTCCTCGCCGTACTCCTCCTCCCACTGGCCACCCTCACCGGCCTCGCCACCCCCGCCCAGGCCGCGGGCACCCTCACCGCGACCTTCAAGAGCGAGAACTACGGGTCCTGGTGGAAGAACACCTACATCATCCGCAACAGCGGAACCGCCCCGGTCACCGGCTGGACGCTGGACTTCACCCTCCCCGCGGGCGTCACCGCCAATGGCCACTACCACGGCGAGGCGACCGCCAACGGCAGCCGGCTGACGGTCAAGAACGCCTACTACAACGCCACCGTCCAGGGGAACGGCACCACCGAGCCGTACAGCTACTGGTTCCTGACGAACAGCGCGATCACCGCGCCCACCGGCTGTACGGTCAACGGCGACAAGTGCGACGGCACGCCCGATGTGCCACCCGGCGCCCCCGGCACCCCGACCGCGTCCACCGTCACCTCCCGTACGGTCGCGCTGAACTGGACGGCGGCGGCCAAGGGCGACTACCCGGTGGCGTCGTACGAGGTCCTCAACGGCAGTGCGACGGTCGCCACCTCGACCACCACAGGCGCGACCGTGACCGGGCTCACCCCGGCGACGAGCTACACCTTCACCGTCCGCGCCAAGGACACCCGGGGCAACACCGGGCCGCCGAGCCAGCCGGTCACCGTACGGACCGTGGACCCGGCATCCGATCCCACCCCACCGTCGGCGCCGGGGAACCTGCGCACCACCGCCAAGACGGCCTCGACCGTCTCCCTCGCCTGGAACGCGTCGACGGACAACGTCGGTGTCGCGGCGTACGACATCCACCGCAACGGCACGCGCGTGAAGACGGTGGAGGCGCCGGCCACCACCGCGACCGTCGACGGGCTCTCGCCCGCCACCGCCTACACCTTCACCGTCACGGCCCGGGACACCGCCGACAACTCCTCCCCGGCCTCCAACGCCCTGGCCGTGACCACGGACGATGTGGCCGGTCCCGGCAATTACCACAAGGTCGGCTACTTCGCCCAGTGGGGCATCTACGGCCGGCAGTACTTCATCAAGAACCTCGACACCTCGGGTGCCGCGGCCAAGCTCGATGTCGTCAACTACGCCTTCCAGAACGTGGACCCGGTCAACTTCACCTGCCAGGCCGGGGTCACCAAGGGCGTGTCCGGCAATCCGCAGGACCCGAACGAGGGCACGGGCGCCGGTGACGCCGAGGCGGACTACTCCCGGCCCATGTCGGCCGCGCAGTCCGTCGACGGGGTCGCGGACGACGGCTGGGGCAAGCTGCGGGGCAACTTCAACCAGATCAAGAAGCTCAAGGCCAAGCACCCGCATCTGAAGTTCGTGGTCTCGCTGGGCGGCTGGACGTTCTCCAAGTACTTCGCCGACGCCGCCGCGACCCCCGCGTCCCGGACGAAGTTCGTCAAGTCCTGCATCGATGTCTGGATCAAGGGCAATCTGCCCGTCTACAACGGCGCGGGCGGCCCCGGCACCGGCGCCGGGATCTTCGACGGCATCGACATCGACTGGGAGTGGCCCGGCTCCGACGGCCACCCCGGAAACCACTACGGCCCGGCGGACAAGAACAATCTCACCGCCCTGCTGGCGGAGTTCCGCAGCCAGCTCGACGCGCTCGGCGGCGAGCACAGGCTGCTGACCGCCTTCACCCCCGCCGACCCGGCGAAGATCCAGGCGGGCTGGGACATCTCGAAGATCTTCGACTATCTGGACTTCGCCAATATCCAGGGGTACGACTTCCACGGCGCGGGCAGCGACAACTCGTGGGAGCCCCTGCGGACCGGCCACCAGGCCAATCTGTACCGGGACGCCCAGGACCCGTACACCTTCGACTTCAGTATCCAGAAGGCGGTCCAGACCTACCTCGACGCCGGAGTCAGCCCGCGCAAGCTGACCGTCGGATTCCCCTTCTACGGAAGGGGCTGGAAGGAGGTCGCCGCCGGGCCGACCGGGACCAACGGCGAGTGGCAGGCGGCGAACGGGGCCGCGACCGGGCAGTTCCCCGAGGAGGCGGGCATCCGGGGCTACCACAACATGCTGACCAGTGTGCCGAACATGACCATCCACCACGATGAGCAGTCCATCTCGACCTATGGCTACACGGGTCCAGGCGGACAGTGGTGGAGCTTCGACGACCCCTGGTCCATCGGGAAGAAGACCGACTGGATCAAGTCGAAGGGGCTGCTCGGCGCGATGGTCTGGGAGATGTCGGGCGACACCCCGAACGGAACGCTGATGAACGCGCTCCACACCGG
>NZ_JBSGUP010000238.1:0-11384 GCF_053607985.1 Streptomyces sp. NPDC055078 | reverse complement strand
GCTCACCGCGCGGTGAGCCGGGCCCCTGCTCATGTACCCATGCCTCAGCGGGGTGCGCCGACCGGTTCCGGCGCGGGCTTCTCGGCCGGAGCCCTGCGCAGCAGTACGGCCGCGAGTACGGCGGCACCGACCAGCAGGGCCCCCGCGACGCCGGCGGCGTACTGCATCCCGAGGACAAAGGCTTCGCGGGCGGCGGAGAGCACCTCGTCCCCCACTCCGCCGGGCAGCCGGCCGGCGACCGCCGAGGCTCCCGCCAGCGTTTCCCGGGCCGCGTCCCGCGCCCCGGCGGGGACGCCCCCCGGCAGGGTGGCGGCCACTTCCTCGCGGTAGACCGCCGCGCCGATGGAGCCCAGCACCGCCATGCCCAGCGCACCGCCGAACTCCTGCCCCGTCTCCAGCAGCGATGACGCCGACCCCGCCTTGTGCGCGGGGGCCGAGGCCAGCGCCATGTCATTGGCCAGCGCGATCACGGTCACGATGCCGCAGCCGATGACCGCGGAGCCGGCCAGCAGCGTCCACAGGGAATCCGTACCGGTCAGGGCGAGCAGCGCGAAACCGGCCGCGCCGATGAGGAATCCGGCGGCGATGAGGTGCCCCCGGTGGAACCGCTGGGCGAGCGCGGCGGCCACCGGGGCCGCGACCCCCACGGACAGCGACGGGATCAGACTCCACAGCGCGGCCTCCAGCGGGCCCATACCGAGCACCGACTGAAGGTACTGGGTGGTGAAGTAGGCCGAACCCATCATCGCGAACATGGCGAGGGTGAGCAGGGCGACCCCGGAGCCGAAGAGCCGTCCGGTGAACAGTTCCCGGCTGATCATCGCGTCCGCGCGGGTGCGCTGACGGTGGACGAAGAGCGCCCCGACGGCGAGTCCCGCCGCGACGCACAGCGCCAGGGGGAGGCTGAGCCCCTCGACGGCGATCTCCTTCAGCCCGTAGACCACCGGCAGTACGGCACCCACCGACAGCGGCACGCTCGGCAGATCGAAGCGGCCCGGCGCGGGGTCCTTGAACTCCGGCACCAGCAACGGGGCGAGGATCAGCAGCAGCACCATCGCGGGGACATTGACGAGAAAGACCGAACCCCACCAGAAGTGGTTCAGCAGCACCCCGCCCATCACCGAGCCGAGCGCGATACCGCCCGCCATCGCGCCGGACCAGATACCGATCGCCTGGGTGCGCTGCCGGGCGTCCCGGAACATATTGCGGACCAGGGCCATGGTCGACGGCATCAGCGTGGCCCCGCCGATACCGAGCAGCGCCCGGGCGGCGATCAGCATCTCGGCGCTGTTCGCGTAGGCGGCCCCTACGGAAGCGACGCCGAACGCGGCGGCCCCGACGAGGAGCAGCGCCCGGCGGCCGATCCGGTCGCCGAGCGATCCCATCGTGATGAGGAGTCCGGCGAGCGCGAAGGCGTAGACGTCGAAGATCCACAACTGCTGGGTGCTGCTCGGGTCCAGCTCCCGGGTGATCGCGGGAATGGCGAAGTACAGGATGGAGACGTCCATCGAGACCAGAAGGAGCGGGAGCAGGAGGACGACGAAGGCGGTCCACTCCCGGCGGCCCGCGCGGAGGTTCGTACGGCTTGGCATGCCAGGGAATATACAAACGTTCTATACGGACGTCTAGTACGGATGTATAGATCGCTGTCCAGGGCTGGTCGCCGACCGGTGTCCCGGGCGCTCGTCAGGGGTGCCGAACCGGGGTCCCCGGGGGATCGGGGCAGCTCGCACGGGTGCGCGGGTGTCTGATACGGATGTAGACGAATGTCTGATACAGATGTATGGGACGTTTGTCCAGGCCGCTGTACGCTGCGGCCATGGGACATCGTGAGGATCTGCTCGAAGGCGCGAAGCGCTGTCTGCTGGAGAAGGGGTACGCCCGGACGACCGCCCGGGACATCGTCACCACCTCCGGTACCAATCTCGCCTCCATCGGCTATCACTACGGGTCCAAGGACGCCCTCCTCCAGCAGGCGGTCCTCGCCGTGACCGAGGAGTGGGGCGACATGGTCGACCTTGAGGCCGCGGGCGGGCCGCCGCGGCCGGACAGCGGACCGGAACGCTTCGAGGACTCCTGGGAGCGCGTCCTCGCCACCTTCGACGCCCATCGCTCCCTCTGGAAGCTCCAGCTGGAGGTCGTCGCACGGCTCGACGGTGACGAGGAACTGCGGGAGGCCATCAAGGCGGCGCAGGTCGAGGCCCGGTCGGAGCTGGCCCAGCTCTTCGGCGGGGCCGACTACCCGGCCGGGGAGGAGGACCGCCGGGCGGTCGGGCGGTTCCATCAGGCACTGACGATGGGAGTCATGATCCAGTGGCTCACCGACCCGGACACGGCTCCCTCCGCCCAGGATCTGGTCCGGGCGCTGCGGGCGGTGCAGGAGAGCTGGGCGGGGGCCGCGGTGCGCGGCGGGTCGTGTGACACCGCCTCCGGCCGGTCGCAGGGCACCGCGCTCGGAGGGTCGCGTGACGCCGTGGCGGACGGTCCGCGTGACGCCGTAGCCGACGGGTCTGATATGGGCGGGTCTGATACGGGCGGGTCGGCGGGCGGATAGGCCGGGCGGGGGACCGGGCCGGGGTTCCCTCTGCTGGCAGCTGAGGAGACCGGGACCGGAGCGAGTCAGGGTCGGGTGGGGTGGGGCGGGGTTCGATCGGCTACGGAGCCGGGGCTTCCGGGGCGGGTGTTCCCCGCTCGGAGCCGATGGGGCCGGGGACAGCGCCGGACCGGGGCTCCGGCGCTCAGAGCCGGGCGGCCTTCAGTGCCATGTGCAGCAGCAGCCGGTCCTCGCCCTGTGCCAGGTCCAGGCCGGTGAGCCGCTCGACGCGGGACAGCCGGTAGTAGAGGGTCTGGCGGTGGATGCCGAGCAGGGCGGCCGAGCGGCCCGCCTGGCCCGCGCAGTCCAGGAACACCTCGGCCGTGCGGGCCAGCTCACGGTGGGCGGGCGCCAGCAGGGGCCGTACGGCGGGGTCGTCGGCCGTGGCGGCGGGCAGGGCGGTGAGCAGGCGGTACGGGCCGAGTGCCGACCAGCGCGCCACCGGGCCCAGCCGCGGTTCGGCCCGGACGGCGCGGGCCGCCGAAACGGCCTCGTGCCAGGCGGTGTTGAGGTTGCCGAGCCCCAGCCGGGGGGACGCGGTCCCGGCCCCCGCGCCCGGTGCGGCGGGCAGCAGCCGTTCGGCGGCCGACAGGGCCGGGGCGAGGGTGTCCGTCGACCGCAGGCGTACGAGGACGGCCAGGGCGCGCGCGGGTACGCCGCCACCGGGCCGGGCGGACTCCGGGCCCGGGGTGCCGGGGGCGGGGGCCGTGCCCGGTGCCGGGGCGGGCCCGGGGGCCCTCGCGGTACCCGGCCGGGTCTCGCCGGCGGCTGCGCCCCGGGGCCGGGCCTCCGCCGTCCCTGTCCCGGAGTCACCGGTCCCGGTTCGGGAACTGCCGGCCTCCGTCCCGGAGCCCGCCCGCCGGGAGGTGCCTGGGCCGGCCGCCGCCGTACCGGGCGGTGACGGTGCGACCGGCGGTGCCGCGTGGGCGGACCCCGTGCCCGGGTGCGCCGGGGCCACGGGGGTCGCCCGCGCACCGGAGGAAGGCGCACGGGCAGCGGCCGTACCGGAGGCGGTCGCGTCGGAGTCGGCCGTACGGGAGGCGGTCGCTCCGGAAGCCGCCGTACCGGAGACGGTCGCGTCGGAAGCCACCGCTCCGGAAGCCACCGCTCCGGAAGCCACCGCGCCGGGAATCGCCGTACGCGAAGACGCCGCACGCGAAGCGGTCGCCGCGGCAGCCGCCCTATGGGAAGCCGCCGCGCCCGGCGCCGCCGTACCGGAACCGCTGTCCCGGGCGGAGCCGGAAGGGAGCCCGGAGCCGGGCCGGGTGTCCGGAACCGGGGTGGCCGCGGAACCGGCCCTCGGCCCGGGGGCGCCGCCCTTCGCGCCGGCCGGGGCGCCACCCGTGGCCGGTTCCCGGTGACCGGGTGCCCCCGGCGGGGCGGCCGGGCCACCGCCCCACGAGATCCCGACCGTGCACACCGCCGCCACCCCCGGCAGGGATCTGGCCGACGGCGGGTCATCGGCGGGCCAGGGAGCCAGGCACACCACCGCGTGCGGCCCGTCCGCCCCCCGTTCGTCGCCGCCGAGGGCCGTACGCAGGGCCGCCACCGCCATGTCGTACTGCCAGCCGCGCTCCGCAGTCAGCGCCGCCCGCAGCTCCCGGGAGAGGTCGGCGCCCGCCCGCTCCTCGTCCGCCAGCAGGGTGCCGATCCGCGCCGCGACCTCCATGGCCGCCGTGAGCTGAGCGTCGGTGGGGCCCGGGGTGGTGTCCAGCAGCCAGACGTAGCCGAGGGCGATGCCCCGATGCCGTACGGGAAGGCAGATCCGGTCGCGGAACACGCCCGCGTCCGGGGCGGCGGGGATACGGACCGGGCCTGTCGCGCGGGCGATGCCGAAGCCCTCGAACCAGGCGCGGACGGCCGGGGACGAGGTCCGGGTCAGGATCGAACGCGTCCTGACCGGGTCCATCGCGGTGTCGTCCTCGCTGTCGTGCGCGCCGAAGGCGATCAGCCCGAAGTCCCGGTTCTCCAGGGTCGCGGGGGCCGTCAGCAGCGCCGAGATCTCATCGACCAGGTCCTGGTAATCACCCTTCACCCGGACATTCTGGCATGCCCTTCAGACATTTGTCTGAGATCCCGCTCGCGGATGCGTGACAGCTGTCGATGGCTGAGGATCGGAGCGATCCTTAGATTTCACGGTGGTTCTTCGTGCCGCTCCGGATTCGCCGACACCAGTCACGCCAGTCACACCGGTCGTATCAGTGAGACCAGTGACCAGTGACACCGGTGACGGCGATTCCGCCCCGGCTCTGCTCGCACTCTCCATGGAGGTCCCCGTGCTGGGTCCCGTGATCCTCGCCGCGTCGCGCAGCGACAGGATGCGCCGCGCCGTGTCGGCGGCCCCGGTCACCAAACCCGTGGTGAACCGTTTCATCGCGGGGGAGTCGGTCCAGGAGACCATCCCCGTCGTGACGGACACGACCGATCTGGGCCTGGAGGTCACACTCGACGTCCTCGGCGAGGACATCACCGACCCGACGGAGGCGGTGCGCGCACGCGACGCCTACCTCCGGCTGATCGACGCGCTCCGGCCGCTGGGCCTCGGCACCCGCGCCGAGATGTCCGTGAAGCTCTCCTCCTTCGGGCAGGCGCTCCCCGGCGGGCACGATCTCGCCCTGAGGAACATCGCGCCGGTCGTCGAGGCCGCCGCCGGGATCGGCACCACGGTCACGCTCGACATGGAGGACCACACCACCGTCGACTCGACCCTCGCGATCCACGCCGGACTGCGTGAGCGCTTCCCCCAGACCGGCGCCGTCGTCCAGTCGTATCTCTTCCGCACCGAGGACGACTGCCGGGCGCTGGCCGCCGCGGGCTCGCGCGTACGGCTGGTCAAGGGTGCCTACAACGAGCCCGAGACCGTCGCGTACCAGGACAAGGCCGAGGTCGACCGGGCGTACATCCGCTGTCTGCGGATTCTGATGGAGGGCGAGGGGTACCCGATGATCGGGTCACACGACCCGCGCGTCATCTCCATCGGCCAGGAACTCGCCCGTCGTACCGGCCGCAAGCTCGACGACTACGAGTTCCAGCTGCTGTACGGCATCCGGGAGGCCGAGCAGCACCGGCTGGCCGCCGAGGGCCACCGGGTGCGGGTCTATATCGCGTACGGCACCGACTGGTACGGCTACTTCATGCGCCGCCTCGCGGAGCGCCCCGCCAATCTGGCGTTCTTCCTGCGTTCGCTGGTCAGCCGCGGCTGACACCGACTGACCTACTGATTAAGGAGATTCGGCAACCATGGACGCTGTGACCAAGGTCCCCGCGCCGGTCAATGAGCCGGTCCATTCCTATGCCCCGGGCAGCGCCGAGCGCGCCCGGCTGGAGGCCAGGCTCAAGGAGCTGGCCGAGAACCCGATCGAGCTGCCGATGACGATCGGCGGCGCCCGGCGGATGGGCGGCGGCGAGCGGGTCGATGTCGTCCAGCCGCACAACCACGGCGCCGTCCTCGGCACCTTCGCCGGGGCCACCAGGCAGGACGCCCAGGACGCTGTCGACGCGGCCCTCGCCGCCGCGCCCGGCTGGCGCGCGATGTCCTTCGACGACCGCGCGGCGATCATCCTGCGCGCCGCCGAGCTGCTGTCGGGCCCCTGGCGCGAGACGCTCGCCGCCTCCACCATGCTGGGGCAGTCCAAGACCGCCCAGCAGGCGGAGATCGACACGCCCTGTGAGCTGATCGACTTCTGGCGGTTCAATGTCGCCTACGCGCGCGATCTGCTCGCCGAGCAGCCCGTGGCGAACTCCCCGGGTGTGTGGAACCGGCTGGACCACCGCCCCCTGGAGGGCTTCGTCTACGCGATCACGCCCTTCAACTTCACCGCCATCGCCGGCAATCTGCCGACCGCCCCCGCCCTGATGGGCAATGTCGTGGTGTGGAAGCCGTCCCCGACGCAGACCCACGCGGCCGTGCTGCTGATGCGGCTGCTGGAGGAGGCGGGGCTGCCCAAGGGCGTCATCAATCTGGTGACCGGCGACGGCATCGCCGTGTCCGATGTGGCGCTGAACCACCCGGAACTGGCCGGTATCCACTTCACCGGCTCGACCCGGACCTTCCAGCATCTGTGGAAGACGGTCGGCGCCAATATCGAGAGGTACCGCTCCTACCCGCGCATCGTCGGTGAGACCGGCGGCAAGGACTTCGTCGTCGCCCACCCCAGCGCGGACCGCGCCGTCCTGAAGACCGCGCTCACCCGGGGTTCCTTCGAGTTCCAGGGCCAGAAGTGCTCGGCCTCCTCCCGTGCGTACATCCCCGCCTCGATCTGGAACTCCGGCTTCAAGGAGGAGTTCGCGGCCGAGGTCGACGGCATCCGGATGGGTGATGTCACCGATCTGACCAACTTCATGGGCGCGGTGATCGACGAGCGCGCGTTCGCGAAGAACAAGGCCGCCATCGACCGGGCGAAGCAGGACCCGAGCTGCGAGATCGTCGCCGGTGGCACCTACGACGACTCGGTCGGCTACTTCGTCCGCCCGACCGTCGTCGTGTGCTCGGACCCGGAGAACGAGGTCTTCACGACCGAGTACTTCGGCCCGTTCCTCGCGGTGCATGTGTACGACGACGAGACGGCCGGCGGGTACGACGCCATGCTGGCGCAGATGGAGTCGGTCTCCGCGTACGCCCTGACCGGCTCGGTCATCGCGAACGACCGCGCGGCGGCGGCGCACACGATGGAGAAGCTGCGGTACGCCGCGGGCAACTTCTACATCAACGACAAGTCGACCGGCGCGGTCGTCGGCCAGCAGCCGTTCGGCGGCGGCCGGGCGTCGGGCACCAACGACAAGGCGGGTGCCCCGCAGAACCTCATGCGCTGGACGCTGACCCGCTCGATCAAGGAGACGCTGGTCGCCCCGACCGACTACACCTACCCCCACCAGGGCTGATCCACCGGGTCCGCCCCCTGAACCCGCCCCCGCTCCGGCCCCCCTGCCGGAACGGGGGCGGTTCCACGCCCCGGATCCTTCTCCCGCCCCGCTGTTTCACTCCGGGGGTGTCACTCCGGGGCGCTCTCCGCCAGGCGTTTGATCGCCGACAGCCGGGCGTCCCAGTCGGAGGCCACCCGGTCCATCCAGCGGGCCGTGGCGGTCAGCGGGCCGGGCAGGACCGTATAGCGCGCCTCGCGGCCCTCCCTCAGGGCGGCGACGAGCCCGGCCCGGGTCAGCACCGCCAGGTGCTTGACGATCGCCTGCCTGCTCACCGGCAGCTCCCTGGCCAGGACGGTGGCGGTCGCCCGGCCGTGCGCGGCGAGCGCGTCGAGTATTCGGCGGCGGGTCGGGTCCGCCAGCGCGGACAGCACCTCCGATACGGCGTCGTCGTCGTCCGTACGGGACGGGTCGGCGCGGGCGGCTGCCGCGCCGAGGCCCGGAGGGTACGGGGGGCCCGTCGGCTCGGTGCGTGCCGTCCGTGCCGTCCGTGCCTGTTCCGTACGCTCGGGGACCCGTGGCGCGGGGGTCCCGCGCGCCGGGTCCGTCTCCGCCGTCATGCCGCCAACTGCTCCGAGTACTTCTGGATGTTGACGACCTGCTCTTCCCAGCCGCTCTCGTGGCTCTCGTACGACGCCGTGTCCTTCCGGTCGTCGGGGACGGTGAGCGAGGCGAAACCGGTCTCCACCACGCGCAGCAGGGTGCCGGCGCCTTCCGGTGCGAGCGTGAACTCGACCAGGGTGGAGTTGCCTTCGACCGCCTCCTCGCCGGGGTACGCGGCGGCCCACCGGTAGGCGAAGCGGTGCGGCGGTTCCACGGTCACGATCGTCGTCGGGAACTGGCCGAACTCGCCGTGGTCGAGGAACATCGTGCCGCCCGGGCGCAGATCGACCGGCGTGGGCTCGCCCTGGCCGAACCAGGAGCCCACGTGCTTCGGCTCCGTGAGCACCGCCCAGACCCGCTCCACGGGCGCTGAGATGGTGATCTCCCTCTCGATGCGGTCCTTGCTCATGAGGTGTCTCCTTCGCTTGATGTGCTACCCGATGGTTGCACGTCTGGGTCTTATGTGCAACCACATGGTTGCGATATTCCCCGGCCGGGTGCCGGCTGAGTGTCCGCCGCTCACCCGCCGTACGCCCGCCGTACGCCCTGATCGGCGCGCTCCTCGTGCGGCCCGGAAGGGATCGAAGCCGGCCAGGGGTGGCTGTGACCTTCTGAACACGGGGCATCAACCCGAGGTCAACCTCCGGGCCCGGTGGGAGACTTGGCGCGTGTTCGAACTCCTGCCCGGTACCGGACTGCTGTTGCCGCACCACGCCGGCACGCTCCGGTTCGGCATGAGCCAGCACGCGGCGCAGTGGACCGTCTCCACCATCTGCCCGATCCGGCCGTGCTACGTCTGCGGTACGGCATGGGGGTTCTGCGGCGAGTACCGGGGGCTGACGATCCAGGTCTGGGGCGCGAGCGAGGGGACACACGCCCGGGGGCTCGGCTATGTCGAACTCGAACGCATCCCCGGCGATCCCACCGGCACCGAGCCCACCACCCCCGCCCTGGTGCCCGTCGTCCACGAGGGGGTCGACCTCTTCGGACACCCGAGGGACGAGGTGTCGCCGTATCTGCCGCCCACGGCGCGGGTGAATCACGGCACCGGGCTGACCGGCGGCTACATTCAGTCCATCGGCCTGCGCAGCCCTGCCTGGAATTTTCCGTTCCGGTGATGCGGGCGGTGGTCTCGCGTACCTCTCGGGTCCCGGGCAGGTCCGCTGTCCGGCGGAAGGCGTCCAAGGAGCGGGCCTCCAAGGAGCGGGCGTCCGGCGGCGGGCGGCCAGGGAGCGGGCGTCCGGCGGCGGGTTCCGGTCCCGGGGCCCTGCTGACTCCGGCCTACCCGCTCCAGCCGGCGACGATCAGCGAAAGACCGGCCGCGAACCCGCCGCACAGAACCACCAGATACGGGACATAGAACCTGCGGTACCGGCGCAGCAGCCAGCCCAGGGCGGCGAAGCCCAGGCCCACCGTCACCGTCCGTGAGCCGCGCGCGAGCGCCGACGACGCCAGCCAGTCGCCGGCCGGGATGTCCGCCTGGCCCGCCTGTGCCGCGTATACCTTGAAGGGGATGCCGTTCCACGGCTGGTCCGCCACCGCGTCCGCTCCCCTGAGGGTCAGTTCGTGCCGCGCCTCGGCGCGCATCCGGTCCGTCGTCAGGGGCGCGGGCAGTTCGACGCCCGCGCCCGCCAGCCGGAGCGCCAGCAGTGAACCGACCAGGCTGCCTGCCAGCGCGGCCACCGTCAGCCGCAGCGCGGCGGACGGCACGGTGACACAGACGATCCCGAGCAGCAGCTCCGGCATCAGCGGCCAGCTCAGCGCCTCGGCGAAGGCCCAGACGAAGGCGATCAGCAGCCCCCGGCCCGTGACGGCCCGTGCCGCCACCCACCGCCGGGTGCGGGAGTCCCGCAGCGACTCCGCGTTGGTACGGCTGTGCAGCGCCGCGACCGCCGAACGCGCCTCCTCCGGGGTGGCCGACGGCGGCAGCGGCGCCCCGATCCGTACCCGTACCAGCGACGAACGCAGCGATCCGTGCTTGGGCAGCAGCCGGTCCGTGCCCGCGATGCCCACCGGCACCACCGGCACCCCGGCCGTCTCGGCCAGCACCAGCGCCCCCCGGTGGAAGGAACCCACCCCGCTCTCGCCGCCCCGGGTCCCCTCCGGGAAGAGGACGATCGCGCGGCCTGCCCGCAGCTCACCGGCCGTCGTGAGGAGGTCGTCCATGCCGCCGCCCGTGCGCCGGACCGGGAATCCCGCCGCGAGCCTGCTACAGATCCGGCTCCGCCACGGCGAGGCGAACCAGTAGTCGGCCGCCGCGCCGATCGCGGGGGTGTGGCGGGCGTCCAGGGTCGCCAGCAGCGCGGCCGTATCGGCGTGCGACGCGTGGTTGGCGACGACGACACACCCACCGCGCGGCAGCCTGCCCCGGCGCTCCACCCCGCCCGTCAGCGTCAGCACGAACCACCACAGCGCGCGCCGGACCAGGGACGCCGCCCGGGACGGCGAGGGCAGTCCCGCCGCGCCCGCCCCGCCCCCCGGCCGTACCGCCCCGCTCCCCGTCTGTACCACCCCGTCGCCCGCGCCGCCCGCCGGGCCGGTCGCCTGCCCGGTCGCCTCGCTCCCCGGGCCGGGTGCCACCGCGTCCGGCCCGCTCCCCGGGGCCTTCACGCGGTCACGACCGTCGCCAGCAGCAGCGCGGGCAGCAGGGAGTCGATCCGGTCCAGGAGTCCGCCGAATCCAGGGAGCCAGGTGCCGGCGTCCTTCACGCCCGCCTCGCGCTTGACCATCGACTCCAGCAGATCGCCGAGCACACAGCCGGCCAGCACCGCCGCCCACAGCAGCGGCGAGAACGCGCCGACAGCGAGCAGCACCAGGCCCGTGGCCACCGCGGCACCGGCGACCCCCGCCCAGGTCTTGTTCGGCGACAGCGGCGAGAGGCGGCGTGCCAGGGGGCCGCGCCGCCCAAGCGCCGTACCGCCGCACCACGCGCCGACGTCACCGAGCGCGACCGCCAGACCCACCGCGACCGCCGTGTCCCCGAGGACGACCAGACCGGTCAGCGGGAGGGGGATCCACAACAGGGCGAAGGCCGACCGTGCGGCCCGGGTGAAACCGGCCGACTGGTCCCCGGACAGCAGCGGCGGCAGCGCGGCGGCGAGGAGCAGCAGCCCCGCCGCCCTGAGGTCGAGCGCGCCGGGGGCCAGCCAGGCAAGACCCGGCAGGGCGACGGCGGCCACCGTGAGCACCGCGTGGTCGGCGGGGCGCAGCCCCGCCATCCGTACGTACTCGCTCACCGCGATCACCCCGAGCGCCGCCGCCAGCGCGA
>NZ_JBSGUP010000237.1:0-11396 GCF_053607985.1 Streptomyces sp. NPDC055078 | reverse complement strand
GCCCTGGCGGGCGTGGGGGCCCCCAGCGCCGCAAACGCCGGCGGGGCTGGAGTGCTGGCCCAGGTCCCTCCAGGCGGGGTGGATGTGGTTGACCCTGGCTTTCAGGCGGGGGGATGCGCCTGGCCTGCGAGCCTGCCGCGCGTGGCGTGGGCGTGCACATCAGCCCGTCCGGCGATTGAGGACACCCCGCAGGGGTGCGCGTCAGCCCACGCGGGGCACGGGCCCCCGGGACCGAGGGACCGAGGGTGGGGCCTCCCCAAGAGGAGGGAACGAGGCGGAGCGGGGCCATTGACCTGTCCGGAAGTCGTCGGTACGGTGTCCCAAACAATCTGGTCCACTGTCCCAGATTGGACGCACGGCGAGTTCACCACCGGCCGATCCCGGTACTGCCAAGCCTCGACGGCCCAGCTGGACCCCACCGTGCGACAAACAACCGCCGTCATTCCCGCGCGGGCGGACACATGCCCGACATCATGACAGTTCAGTAGATAGTCTGACGTTCAGGAGAAGTGCCTTATGTTGCTCGGCTGGCGTGCACGAATCGGGCAGATCCGCCCCGCGACCGCGATCGAAGGGGCGGAGGAGTGGCGCTCCGTGGCCCCCACCGGAGTCGCCTTCGCCGATGCGCGGACCATCGTCCCCCGCGTCGACGCGGAAGGGCTCAAGGAGATGATGAGCCAGGTTCTGGATGCCTCGCGGCAGCTCGCGACCGCGAAGGTGGACCTGATCGTGCAGTGCGGTGCGCCCGGCACCTTCATTCCGGGGCCCGGTACCGATGAGAAGGTCACGGACGAGATCAAGGCCGTGACGGGCATCCCGGCGATCACGATGATGCAGGCGACGGTCGACGCGCTGCGGGCCGTCGGTGCCACCTCGGTCGCCGTCGGCAGCATCTACACCGACGACGTCAACGAGGCGCTGCGGGTGTACCTCACGGCGCTCGGCTTCGAGGTCGCGGTGATGGAGGGCCTCCAGATGACCGACCCGTACGACGCCAGCGTGCATGACGCGGACAGCGCGTACCGGCTGGGACGGCGGCTGCACAAGGCCGCGCCGGACGCGGACGCGCTGCTGATCTCCTGTGGCACCTACCGGACGTTCGAGATCCTGCCGTACCTGGAGATGGACACCGGTGTGCCCGTCGTGACCAGCAACCAGGCGTCGCTGTGGCGGGCCCTGCGCTACCTCGGGCTCCGTGACGAGATCCCCACGCTGGGCCGGCTGGGCCGGATCAGCTGACCTCCGGACCCGGCGCGGCGGACCCCCTGTCCGCGGACCGCGCCGTCCGGACCCCACACCGCCCACTGGGCCGAAACCCATCGGGCCGACGAGCGCCCATCGGGCCGAGAAGAGGAACAACGTGCTGGTAGACGCCCTGCAATTCGTCAAACCCTCCCGCGAGCGATTCACGGAGTGGCACACCGCCGGGATATCCGGGGTGCACGCCACCGTGGCGATCTGGGAGAACTCCACCGAGACCATGCGTGAGGTCGGCCGCTGGCAGCGCCTGCTCGCGGAGAACGCCGATCTGCTCCGGGAGGGCCGCTCGGGCGACGACATCCGTGAGGCGGCGGGCGAGGGCCGTACGGCCGTCGTCCTCGGCTTCCAGAACAGCAGCCCGTTCGAGGACGATCTCGATCTGGTGGGCGCCTTCCACCAGGCCGGGGTGCGGATCGCGCAGCTCACCTACAACACCCAGAACTCGGCGGGCGCCGGCTGCTGGGAGGGCGACGACGCGGGCCTGTCCCGTACGTACGGTGTCAATCTGGTCCAGGAGATGAACCGGGTCGGCATGCTCATCGACCTCTCGCACTGCAACGAGCGCACCACTCTGGAGGCGCTGGAGGCATCGGCACGCCCGGTCGCGATCACCCACTCGAATCCCCGGGAATTCGTGGGCGAGGACGTTGAACTCGCTTTCCGTAACAAATCGAATACGGTACTGAAGAAAGCCGCGGAGCAGGGCGGGGTCGTCGGACTGAGCATGTATCCGCGTATCGCCCCCAATGGGGTCGACTGCACGATCGACGAATTCTGTGACATGGTCACCTACACGGTTGATCTGATCGGCGTCGACCATGTCGGATTCGGTTCGGACTACTACGCCGGGCAGGGCGACGAGGAACTGCACTGGTGGCGCCAGGGGCGCTGGAGCCGAAAGCCGATGGTACCGATCTCCGGCCCGGTGGAGTTCCCCGAGTGGTTCGCTGCGGGCAGTGGTTATGCCCCGGTGCTGGCGCAGCTGAGCAAGCGCGGCTTCAGCGACAGCGAGGTGGAGAAGATCGCCGGCGGCAACTGGCTGCGGATGTTCGACGACGGCTTTGTGGCCGAACCGAAGAACTGACGACTGCCGCGAGGGCGTGGAGAGGGTGTGGTGAGGGCATGAACCGGTTCGACGTGGTGGTCGTCGGGGGCGGGCACAACGGGCTGGTGACAGCTGCCTATCTGGGCCGCGCGGGACTGAGTGTCGCCGTGGTCGAATCGCGTGCGCGCCTCGGGGGCCCGTGCGGAGGCTATGAATTCCTGCCGGGCCGCAGTCTCTCCTTCACCAATTCGCCCGGCTCGCTGAATCCGGCCGTGGTGACGGAACTGGGGCTCGCGGAGCACGGCCTGCGATTCGTCCGGGCCGATCCGACGGTCGTGCAGCAATTCGACGGGCGGTGCTTCCTCGGCTGGCGCGATCCGGCCCTGGTCGACCGGCAGCTCGACGCCTTCGCGCCCGGCGAGGCGGACCGCTACCGGGGTCTGATCAGTGGCCTCGAACGGCTGGGCGCGAGCCTGGAGGTCTCCCTGGACGGGCCGCCGCCCGCCCTGGACGAGCTGCGGGAGCGGCTGACCGACCCGGAGGAGCGGAAGCTGTTCACCGCCGTCTTCGACGGCAGCCTGACCGGACTGCTCCAGGAGCATCTCGTATCGGAGCAGGCCAAGGCGCTGCTCGGCATGCTGGCGCTGAACGCCCAGCTCGTGCCGCCGTCCGCCCCCGGTTCCGCCGTCGGCCTCATGATGCGCCCGTTCGCCCTGGCGGCGAGCGCGCGGAACGGCCCGCCGCGGGGCGAGGCGGCCGAGCGCGTCGCCCTGCGCGGCTCCACCGGTCTCCCGGTCGGCTCGATGAGCGCGATCATCGACGCGCTGGAGAGCAGTTGCCGCCGGTACGGCGTGGAACTGCGCACCGGCTCCCCGGTGACCCGCGTGCTGTACGGGGATGCGGGCGTCCGGGGCGTCGTCACCGCGACCGGTGAGGAATTCACCGCCGACCGGGTGGTGTCCGCGGTCAATCCCGTACATCTCTTCCGCGATCTGCTGGACGACGGCGCCATGGGTGCCGATATCCGTGGCGCGGTCACGGCGACGGAGATGCGCGGTTCGGCTTTCAAGCTGGTCCTGGAGGTCGATTCGCTGCCGTCGTACGCGGGACTCCCGGAGGGTGTCGATTCCGATCGGGTGCGGGCCTGTCAGTTCCGCTTCGGCTCGTCCCTCGCGCATATCGAGGAATCGGTGACGGACGCGCTGGCCGGGCACGCGTCCGAACAGCCCCTGATGTGGGGACTGATACCCACGCTCACCTCGCCCGGACTCACTCCCGGAAACACCCATCTCATCAGCGTCAACGCCTGGCACGCCCCCTACCGTCCGCACGACGGCGTATGGGACGCGGAGCGGACCGAGCGGTTCGGCCGGCGCTGCGTCGAGGAACTGTCGCGGCTGATGCCGGGACTCTCGGATCGCATTGTCGACCACCGGTTCATGAATCCGGTGGAAATCGAGAGCGAACTGGGTCTGATCGAAAGCAATATCACCCACGGCGATATGCTCCCCGCCAATCTCTTCGGCGCCCGGCCCCATCAGGCGGTCGCGGCATACCGCACTCCGCTCGCGGGCTTCTATGTCACGGGAGGCGGGACATGGCCCGGCGGATATGTCACCGGGACCCCCGGCAGGAACGCGGCCGGCGCGGTTATCGCCGATCTCACGGATCGCACCGAACCCAACAGGCCCACCGAACCCAACAGGCCCACCGGGCCCATCGAGAACACTGACAAACAAAGGCGACAAGCATGAGGCTTTCGCACCGCGGTGGGCCGGAGCGCCCACCAGGACAACACGCCCGCAGAGGCCGCCTGCGCACCGCGCTCGGCTGTGCGGTCGTGGCCGGTGTCCTGCTCACCGGCTGTAGTACGAACCCCGGCTTCGGCCGTGACTCCGGCACCCTCGTCATCGGAGCGGAGGGCGAGATACCCGCCCTGGACCCGCACCGGCTGTCCGGAACGGTGGGGCTGCGGCTGGTCGACGCCCTCTTCGACCCCCTCATCCGCGAGGACCTGAGCAGGAAGTCGGACCAGGCGCCCGCGCTCCGCCCCGCGCTGGCCGAGTCCTGGAAGGTGTCGCCCGACGCCCGTACGTACACCCTCACCCTGCGGGAGGGTGTCACCTTCTCCGACGGCGCCCCTTTCAATGCCGAGGCCGTCAAGCTGAACTTCGACCGGATCATGGACAAGAAGTCCCCGGTCCACGACGCGACCGCGGCGGGCAACATGAAGTTCCTGACCCGCTGGATCAAGCAGGTCGACGTCCTGGACCCGCGCACCGTGACCCTGGGGCTCGCCAAGCCGTACTCGGGTCTGCCTCGGCTGCTCACCGACCGGCGGATGTCGGTCGTCAGCCCGAAGGCGCTGCGCGCTCACCGGCCCGATGACATCGGACTGCACCCCGTCGGAACCGGCCCCTTCAGTCAGAAGAGCGCCGACCACGGCAAGCGGATCAATCTCCAGCGGAATTCCGGCTACTGGGGCGGGGAGCCCGAGACGCCCTCCATCATCGTCGAGTCCGTCACCGACCCCACCACGCTGGCGATCGCCGCCCAGACCGGTGAGGTGGACGCGATCCTGAGCGCGGGCGCCCAGCAGGTCCAGCAGCTCACCGACGAGGACACGATGAGCGTGCAGTACCCGGAGCCGGCGAACCAGTACTTCATGCGCCTGAACACCAGGATCGCCCCGACGAACAACGCCACCTTCCGGCAGGCCCTCAACTACGCGGTCGACCGCAAGGCGATCGCCACGCTCACCAACGGCCAGGTGGCACCGTCCACCGGGCCCCTGCCGCGCGGCAACGAGGCGTACGACGAGTCGGCGGCCGGCGGGAAGACCCCGTACGGCTACGACCCCGCACGCGCACGGCAGCTCATCCGGGAGAGCGGGGTGAAGACGCCCATACGGCTGCGGCTGCTCGCCCCCGACAGCGGTCCCGGGTTCTCCCAGGCCACCGAGATCATGTCGCTCGTCCAGCAGGACCTCAAGGCGGTCGGGGTCCAACTCGACACCCAGTACATGGAGTTCGCGTCCCTGGTCGCCGAGGAGGGCAACGGCTACAACGGCCGCACCCACGGCTCGTTCAACGGCTGGACCACGGGCGCCGACGCCGCCGACTTCCTGGAGCGGATGTTCGGCGGGAAGGGCCATCCCCCCAACGGCGTCAACCGCGGCTGGTACGGCAACGACAAGGTGGACGCCCTCTTCGACCGCGCGCGCGGTGAGCCGGACAACGGCCGCCGGATGGCGCTCTACCGCGAGGCCGCGGCCGGTATCGGGGCCGACGCGCCCTGGGTGTTCCTCTACCAGGACCGGCTGCCGCGCCTGCTGAGCCACAAGGTGCGCGGAGTCGCCCCCGCGGCATCGGTCTACATCGACTACACCACCATCCGCCGCCGGTGAGGAGACAACTGCCATGAAGGCCACTGCGGCACCCAGTCCACAGGCCGTGCGGGAGGCACCCGCACGGCGGCGCGGACGACTGCGTATCCTCTCCGCCGGCGGCAACGCCACCGCCCTCATCGGTGGCGCGATCGTCGCCGCCACCGTCCTCGTCGCCCTGTTCGCGCCGCTGATATCCCCGTACGACCCGCTCGACACGGATCCCTCGGCCGTCGGCCTCGGCCCGTTCAGCGACGGGCATCTCCTCGGCACCGACGAGGTCGGCCGGGACATCCTCAGCCGGCTGATGCACGGCGCCCGGCTCGCCCTCTTGGTCGCGGTCCTGCCGACGCTGCTCGCCCTGGTCGTCGGGGGCTGTCTGGGCCTGCTCTCCGGCTATGTGGGCGGCTGGCTCGACAGCACGCTCATGCGGATCTTCGATGTGATGTTCTCGTTCCCCGGGATCCTGCTCGCCCTCGGCATCAGTGTCGCGCTCGGCCCCGGCATCACCTCCATGATCATCGCGATGGTCGTGGTGACGGTCCCCGAGTTCGGGCGGATCGTGCGGGGCAATGTGATCGCCCTGCGGCAGGAACAGTATGTGGAGGCGGCCGGTGCCCTCGGGTACAGCCATCTGCGCATCGCCTTCCGGCACATCACCCCCAATCTGCTCGGCGGCGTGGTCGTCTTCGCCACCCTCCAGACCGGCCGCAACGTCATTCTCAGCTCAAGCCTCGCCTTCCTCGGCCTCGGCGCCCAGCCGCCGACCCCCGACTGGGGCCAGATGCTCTCCGGCGGCCGTGCGCTGCTGGTGACGGCCCAGCACGTCGCCACGATCCCCGGCCTCGCGATCGTCGTCCTGGCCGTCGGGTTCAACCTGCTGGGCGACGGCATACGAGACCGCCTCGACCCGCGCTCCAAGCAGTCCCGGACCGCGCGCGGCAGCAAGAAGCGGACGCTTTGGACCCGGTGGAGCCGGTCATGAACAGTCCTGGAGATTCGGCATGCTGACCTTCACCCTGCGCCGCGCGCTGCAGATGCTCCCGGTCGTCCTGGGGGTGACGATCGCCACCTTCGGCCTCGGCCAGATCATCCCCGGCGACCAGGCGAGCGCCCTGCTGGGCCCGAGTTCCTCCGAGGAGGACCGCCAGGCCCTCCGGGAGGATCTGGGCCTGGACCAGCCCGCGATCTCGCGCTACTTCACCTACCTCGGCAATCTGCTCAGCGGCGACCTCGGACGCTCGCTGTCCTTCGGCCGGCCGGTCTCCGAGGTGCTCTCGGAGCGGCTGTTCAACACCGTGCTGCTGTCCGGCACCGCGATCGTCGTGGCGGCCGTGGTCGGTGTCGCGATCGGCACCTGGGCCGCGCAGAAGCCCGGCTCCGCCCGGGACCGCGGGCTCACCGTCGGGGTGCTGTTCTTCAACTCCGTACCGTCGTTCTGGTTCGGTCTGGTGCTGATCGTCGTCTTCTCGCTGCAACTGCGGATCCTTCCCGCGACCGGGATGACCTCGATCGGCGGCGGCGGGGCCCTCGATGTGGCCGCCCATATGCTGCTGCCGGTCATCACCCTCGCCGCCTGGTCGCTCGCCGTGATCGCGCGGATGACCCGCTCGTCGGTCCTTGAGGTGATCGGCAACGACTATGTGCGCACAGCCCGCTCGCGCGGTGTCGGCGAGTTCCGGGTGATCGTGCGGCATGTGCTGCCGAACGCGATGCCGTCCGTGATCACCGTGATCGGCCTCCAGGCGGGCTTTCTGCTCAGCGGCGCGGTCCTCACCGAGACGGTGTTCTCCTGGCCGGGCATCGGGCTCGCCCTCCACCAGGCCATCTCCACCCGGGACATCCCCCTCGTACAGGGCGGGATCCTGGTGATCGCCGTCGCGTTCGTGGTGATCAACTTCCTGGTGGACATCCTTCAGGCGTACTTCAATCCCAAGATCAAACTGGCGTAGAGGGAGGGAATCACCGTGACCATTCTGGATGTGGAACATCTCAAGGTCGCCTACGGAGGCCAGGACCAGGGCCGAGAAGCCCCCCTGCTCACCGTCCGCGATGTGTCGTTCCGGGTGGCGGCCGGCGAATCGCTCGGAGTCGTCGGCGAGTCCGGGTGCGGCAAGAGCCAGACCATGCTGGCGGTGCTCCGGATGCTCGCCGCGAGCGGGGTCGAGATCTCGGGCCGGGTGAACTTCGACGGCAAGGATCTCACCGCCCTCACCCCCAAGCAGATGCGTACGGTCCGGGGCTCCGGCATCGGGCTCGTCTCGCAGGACGCGCTCTCCGCGCTCAACCCGGCCATGACCATCGGCGCGCAGATGGCCGAGCCGCTGGTCCGCTACGACGGGTTCAGCCGGCGCGACGCCGCCACGCGCTGTGCCGAACTCCTCGACCTCGTCGGTCTGCCCGGCGCCCGGGAGCGGCTGCGCAGCTATCCGCACGAACTCTCCGGCGGTATGCGCCAGCGCGTCCTGATCGCGATGGCCATCAGCCGTGACCCACAGGTCCTGATCGCCGACGAGCCGACCACCGCGCTGGACGTCACCATCCAGTCCCAGGTGCTCCAGCTCATCGACCGGCTCCGCAAGGAGCTGCGGATGGCACTCATCCTGATCACGCACGATCTGGGTGTCGTCGCCGGGATCACCGACCGGATCGCGGTGATGTACGCGGGCCGGATCGTGGAGATGGCGCCCACCACCGCCCTGTTCGACACGCCCGGCCACCCCTATACCCGGGCCCTGATGGAGTCCATTCCCCGGATGGACCGGGAGCGCGCCGACCGGCTGCCCGCGATCCCCGGCTTCCCGCCCGACCCCGCCGCGCCGCCGCCCGGCTGCGCCTTCCAGCCGCGGTGTTCCGTCTCCCGCCCGGAGTGCGGGGACGCCGTCCCGGAACTGCTCGTACTGCCGGACAGCGATCCCGGGCATCTGGTGCGCTGCCCGTTCACCGACGCTGACGCCGGTTCAGCCGCGCCCGGATCCGCGGACACCGCGGCCGGCGCCGGTACAGCGGACACCGGTTCAGCCGATGCCGGTTCAGCCGACACCGGTACAGCCGACACCGGCTCCGCCCTGGAAGAGGCCGCGCCCGGCGGTCGCCCGGCCGAGCGAGGAGAGAGCGCATGAACGCGAAGCCCGCGCAGGCGGCAGGGACCTCGGCGCCCGCCAAGGCCGCCCCGGCCACCGGGGCCGCCCCGCCCGATGCCGTCGTCGTCGACGATCTGCGGGTCCACTTCCCCATCCGCACCGGGGTACTGCGCCGGGTCACCGGGACGGCCCACGCCGTCGACGGTGTCTCCTTCACCGTGCCCGCCCGCAGCATCGTCACCATCGTCGGGGAGAGCGGCAGCGGCAAGACCACCACCGGACGCGCGCTGCTCGGCCTCTCCCCCGTCACCGCGGGGCGGGTCGAGATCCACGGCGGCGAACTGGAGGGGCTGCGCCGCGAGGGAAAGCTCCCCCGGCTCGCGCAGATCGTCTACCAGGACCCTTACGCCAGCCTCAACCCCCGTATGACCATCAGGACGATGCTCCGCGAGGTGCTCACCGTCCACCGGACGGTCCCGCGCGAGACGGTCGGCGAACGCGTCGAGGAACTGCTCGGGCAGGTCGGCATCCGCCCGGAGCTGGCCGACCGCTATCCGTTCGAACTCTCCGGCGGGCAGCGCCAGCGCGCCGCCATCGCCCGCGCGCTGGCGGTGGAGCCGCGCTTCATCGTCTGCGACGAGATCGTCTCCGCCCTCGATGTCAGCATCCAGGGACAGATCGTCAATCTGCTCAAGGACCTGCGCCGCGACAGCGATGTGAGCTTCCTCTTCATCTCGCACGACATGAGCGTCGTACGGCACATCTCCGACCAGGTCATCGTGATGTACGGCGGCCGGATCATGGAGAGCGCGCCCTGCGACGAGCTGTTCGCCGCGCCGCGCCATCCCTACACACACGCGCTGCTGGGGGCCGTGCCGCTGCCCGACCCCCGGTCCCCGGGGCTCAGAAGCGAGATCCGGACCCGTGCGGAACCCCCGGACCCGGCGGACCCGCTGCCGGGGTGCAGGTTCCAGCGGTCCTGCCCGTTCGCCACCGACGAGTGCCGCACGGGCGGTCCCCCGCCCGAGGTGGCGGTCGGGGACAACGGACACACCGTGGCCTGCCACCACTACGACTCACCCGCCGTACGCGACGCCCTGTCCGCGGAAAGGACCAGCACTCCATGACCTCCGTCCCGAAGACGACCACCGTCCCGAAGGCCGAGGAGTACACCTCCCACACCGGGGGCCGCAGGCGCGCTCCCGGCGGCACCGCCGTACCGCTGATCGACCCGGCGACCGGAACGACCTGGGCACACGCGCACCAGGACCCGGCCGCCGTCGACGACGCGGTGGCCGGCGCGCGCGCCGCGTTCCTCGACGCCTCCTGGGGAGGTCTCCCGCACCACGCGCGGGCCGATCTGCTGTACCGGCTCGGGGATGTCCTCGTCGCCCACGCCGAGGAACTGGCGGAGCTGGAGACCCTGGCGAACGGCAAGCCGCTGGCGGCCACCCGGGGCGAGGTCGGCGCACTGGCCCGCTGGTACCGCTACTACGCCGCCGCCGCGGAGACCCTGGAGAACACCTCACGGTCGCTCAGCGGTACGGCCGACGCGCTGATCACCCATGAGCCGCTGGGTGTCGTCGCCGCGTTCACCCCCTTCAACGGCGCGCTCTCGCTCGGTTCCTGGAAGCTCGCCCCGGCACTGGCGGCCGGCAACACCGTGATCCTCAAGCCGCCGCCGCAGGCGCCCGCGTCCTCCGTCCGCCTCGCCGAACTGGCGCTGGAGGCGGGCCTTCCGCCCGGCGTCGTCAGTGTGGTCATCGGTGGCGCGGAGGAGGGGCAGCGGCTGACGGACCACCCCGATGTGGCGATGGTGACCTTCACCGGGAGCACCGCCGTGGCCCAGACGCTGGGGGCGCGGGCAGCGGCCCGGATGAAGCGTTACGTCTGTGAGGCGGGCGGCAAGTCCGCGCATATCGTCTTCGCCGACGCCGATCTCGACGCCGCCGTCACCGCCGCCCGGCAGGGCGCGTTCTCCGCGGCCGGGCAGACCTGTGTCGCGGGCTCGCGGATCTTTGTGCAGCGTGAGGTGTACGAGGAGTTCCTCAAGCGGTACGGGGACGCGGTCGGGCGGCTGCGGGTGGGCGACCCGCGCGACCCGCGCACCCATGTCGGTCCGGTGGCATCGGCCGGGGCCCTGGCCCGGATCGAGTCCTATGTGGACGACGCCCTGGAGCACGGTGCCAGGGCACTGGTCGGCGGCCGGCGGGCGACGGTGGCCGGCGCGGAGGCCGAGGCGGGGTTCTGGTACGAGCCGACCGTGCTGGTCGACGCGGGCCCGGAGCTGGCGGTGTGCCGTGAGGAGGTCTTCGGACCCGTGGTCACCGTCCACCCCTTCGACACGGAGGACGAGGTGGTGGAGCGGGCCAACTCCGTCGAGTACGGACTCGCCGCGGGTTTCTGGACCCGCGACGCGGCCCGCGCGCACCGGGTGGCCCGGCGGCTGGAGGCGGGTGTGGTGTGGGTGAACACCTACCGGATGCTGCACTGGAGTGTGCCGTTCGGCGGCTACAAGCAGTCCGGCCTCGGCAGGGAGAACGGGGTCGAGGCGGTCGCCGAGTTCCTCCAGACGAAGTCGGTCGTCACCGAGCACGGGACACCGGCCGACCCGTTCGGCGAC
>NZ_JBSGUP010000236.1:0-11405 GCF_053607985.1 Streptomyces sp. NPDC055078 | reverse complement strand
GCCCCAACCCGCACCGCAACAGCGACCCCTACGGCGTACGGCAACTGCCGCCCGCCCCGACGGCCCGTACAGGCGGCGACGCGTATCCCGCAGCCCGTACAGGCGGCGACGCGTACCCCGGCTCCCGTACGGGCGGCGACGCCTACTCCACCTCCCGTACGGGCGGCGACGCCTACCCCACCCCTCGCACCGCCGGGGACGCCTACCCCACCCCCCGTACCGCCGGGGACCCGTACCGCGACCGGTCCGCGAGCCGCGGTGGTACCGCCGGGCTTCCGCGCCCCGGTGCGCTGCCCGCGACCCGCTCCGGGGCGGCCCCCGTGCCGGCCGCCGGGAGCTGGGACCGGGGTGGCGCGGGCGGTGAAGCGCTGCGGGCGGACTCCCACCGGCAGCCGGTCCCGGCCGCCGCGCAGACCGCCCCCGCGGGCGGCTGGGACCGGGGCGCCGGGGCCGAGACCCCCGTCCACCGGGGTCCCGCGACACCGCTCGCCGCCGAGCGGGCCCGCCAGGCGCGGATAGCCGTGGTCGGTGCCGTCACCGAGCGCTGGGCCCCCGAGCAGGCCGGACCCGTCCATGAGAACTGGCAGCTGGCCGCGCCCGTCGGCCCCGCCACCGACCTCTGGGCCCTCGGCGCCCTGCTCTACCGCTCCGTCCAGGGCCATGCCCCCTACCCCGAGGAGAGCGCCGCCGAGCTGGTCCAGCTCGTCTGCGCCGAGCCGCCCGCGTTCGCCGAGGAGTGCGGCCCGCTGCGCCCGGTCGTCGAGTCACTGCTGCGCCAGGACCCCACGGAGCGGCCGGACTTCGAGGAGCTGCGCGGCTGGCTGCGTTCGCTGGTGCGCTCCGCCCCCGAGCCCGAGGCGGGTATGGACGTCGTCCCGCTGCCGTCGAGCGCGGTGGACGGCAGCAGGCTTCCCGTCGTACGCCGCCGGGGCGAGCTGGTCCGCAAGCGGCGCGGTGGTTCGACCGAGGTGGTCCATGGGCGCCACCGCCACAAGAAGTCCCGGCGCGAGCGGCGCGGACCGCGCTCCCTCGGCCGGACGCTGCTGCTGGTGGTCCTGCTGCTCCTGGCCGCGGCCGTCGCGTACGCCATGCTGTTCATGCCGAAGTCCGGCTCCGGCGACGGCACCGAACCCCGGGGCAAGGCCGCGCCGCCCCCCACGACCGCCGGACAGAGCCCCGATCCGGCCCGCCCGGACCCGAAGCCATCGGCGTCGTCGTCGGCGAACGCCGGTTCCCGGCAGCCGCAGACCTCGGCGACGGCGGGTGACCTCCCCGCCGGCTACGTCGTGCGCCAGGACCCCGAGGGCTTCCAGGTCGCCGTCGACAAGTCCTGGCAGCGCCGCCCCATCAACGACATCGGCCAGATCCGCTACAGCGACGGCGACTTCACCCTAATCGTGGTCCCCGGCCGGGACACCGTCCAGGCGAACGGTGACGATCCACTGCTCTACCAGCGCGACAACGAGCGCGAACTCCAGCCGTTCCGGGACTCCTCCTGGGCCGAGGCGAGCGGACTGCGGCGGATAGAGATCGGCCGGCGGGTGATGGCCGAGGGCCAGTACAGCTGGCAGGACAGCAACGGCCGGCAGGTGTTCGTCCGCAACCTCGCGATGATCCTCAACGGCCGCTACCACATCGTCCAGGTGATCGGCCCCGACGAGCAGCGCGACAAGGTGACCCAGGCCCATCGCGCCGCCGCCAACGCCTATCGGCTGTCGGCCGGCTGACCCCACGTCACTCACGCGGCGTCTCCGACAGACCGTCAAGAACCCTTGCTCAACAGGTCTGATGCGTCACAGTGAGGTCACCGAGGGCGCCCCGCGGTTCCCTGCCCGCGATTCCTTTACGTAACCTGTGTTGCCAAGGAACTTGGGCGGGGGACGTGGAGAATTCACAGAACGCCGGCGAGGGTGTGCTGCTCGCCGGGCGGTACCGGTTGGGTGCGGCCATAGGCCAGGGCGGTATGGGCCGGGTGTGGCGGGCACATGACGAGTTGCTGCACCGGGTGGTCGCGATCAAGGAGCTGACCGCCGGTATGTACGCATCAGCCGCTGACCGGGACATACTGCACGTCCGTACGCAGAACGAGGCGCGGGCCGCCGCCCGTATCAGCCATCCCGGGGTCGTCACCGTGCACGATGTGCTCAACCACGACGCCCGCCCCTGGATCGTCATGCAGTACGTCGACGGGCCCTCGCTCGCCGATGTGACCAGGGACTCCGGACATGTCCCGGTGCCGGAGGCGACCCGGATCGGGCTCCAGGTCGTACGCGCTCTCGGCGCCGCGCATACGGCCGGAGTGCTCCACCGCGATGTCAAACCCGCGAACGTCCTGATCGGCGGCGACGGCCGGGCGCTGATCACCGACTTCGGGATCGCCGCGATCGAAGGCGACTCGGCGCTCACCCGAACCGGCGAAATCGTCGGGTCCATCGACTACTTGGCTCCCGAGCGGGTACGCGGCCACGATCCCGGCCCCGCGTCCGACCTCTGGTCGCTGGGCGCGACGCTGTACGCGGCGGTCGAGGGGGTGTCGCCGTTCCGGCGGTCCTCACCCCTGACGACCATGCAGGCGGTCATCACCGACGAGCCGCCCCACCCCGGGCGCGCGGGGCCCCTCACCCCCGTGATCATGGCGCTGCTGAGCAAGGAGCCCACCGCCCGACCGTCGGTGGCCGAGGCGGAGCGCATGCTCCAGTCGGTGCTGGACGGCGGGGACACGGCCGTCGTGCCCCAGGCCGCTGCCCTCGCGGCACCGCCCGCGCCCGGGCCTGCCCCCGGGGCCCCGCCCGCGCCCGCGTCCGGGCCTGCCCCCGGACCGCCGTCAGGCTCGGTCGCCCCGCCCGGTGCCGTCCCCGCCCCGCCGGACGCCACGCCGCCGGGCTCCGTCCCGGCCGCGCCCGGTTCTGTTCCGTACGGTTCCGTTCCGCCCGGTTCTGTTCCGTACGGTTCTGTTCCGTACGGTTCCGTTCCGCCCGGTTCTGTTCCGTACGGTTCCGTTCCGCCCGGTTCCGTTCCGTACGGGACCGGCACATCCGGTTCCGCCCCTGCCGCGCCCGACTCCGTCCCGCCCGGCTCCGTCCCGCCGGCGGCGGGCGGTGGGCGGTCCGACGGGCCGTACGAGTCCACCAGGGTGGTGACGCAGGAGCAGCCGGTCCCGCCGATGCCCCAACCGCTGACGGCCCCGGCACCCGTAATGCCCGCCCCGGCACCCGTAACCCTCGCCCCCGCGCCGGCGGGGCCGCCGCGGCGGAAGGGCGGACGGCTGCGTACCGCGGCGATCGTCGTCACGCTGTCGGCGGCCGTCGGGATCGGGTCCGCCTTCGTCGCCGTCCGGCTCGCGGACGACGGCAAGGAGAAGGGCGACGACGCCGGCAGGCGTCCGGCCGCTCAGCAGAGCGCGCCCGCCACCTCGGCCCCGTCCACGACCCGGTCCTCTCCGCCGTCCACGACGCCGTCGCCCAGCGCGCCCAGCGCGCACACCTCGCCCACCGCTTCGTCCGGCTCGGACAGCGTGCCGGACGGCGTGCCGGACGGCTGGCGCCGGGCGCAGGACCCGGCCGGTTTCAGCCTGCTCGTACCGGAGGGCTGGACCCGTAAGGAGACCGGCGGGCAGATCGACTACACACCGGACAACGGCCGCCATCTCCTGCGGATCGGCATCGACCGCTCACCCGACTTCGAGTCCCCGTACGCGCACGTGCTCGATCTGGAGAAGAACCTGTCGAAGCGGCTCCCCGCGTATCAGCAGCTCACACTCCAGCCCAATGTCTTCCGGGACCGCACGAAGGCCGCGCTGTGGGAGTTCAGCTGGACCGAGCGGGAGACCTTCCCCGGTCAGCGGCGTGCCATCGACCAGGTGTACTACGGCGACGACGGCACGGAGTACGCGCTCTACATGTCAGGACCCGCGGAGGACTGGGCGGAGACCCGCGAGCAGTTCGACACCATGCTGCGCAGCTGGCAGCCACCCCGGTGAGGCCGCCGGGGCCGGTGCCGGCCGCCGGTACCCCCGGGAGGCACGCCGTACGGGTGCCCGGAACGTGATGTGATCATTGCAACTGTCACGGGTCTGCATCCGCTCACCTGCGCGAGTAGCGGCCATGGCCGGAAATTGGCCAGGATGTGGGCATGACGAACCAGCGGGGACCAGCGCACGAACCGACCAGTTACGACCTCAGGCCGCCGCATGCCGCGCAGATGCCGACGCAGGGGGGCGAAGTCCCGCCGTTCCCGCCGCCGTCCGCCCCTGGTTCCCTGCACTCATCGCCGCCGTCCGCCCCTGGTTCCATGGTCTCCCCGCCGCCGTCCGCCCCCGGTTTCACGGTCTCCGGTGCCACGGGCCCCGCGCCCGAGGTCGGCCGGCGGATCGGCGGACGCTACCGCCTGGTCAGCAGGCTGGGGCACGGTGGCATGGGCACCGTCTGGCGTGCGCACGACGAGGTGGTGGACCGGGAGGTCGCGGTCAAGGAGCCGCGCGTACCCGACCATCTGAACGACACCGAGCGCGGCAAGGTCTATCAGCGGATGCAGCGCGAGGCGCGCTCCGCCGCCCGGATCGAGCACCCCGCCGTCGTCACCATGCACGATGTGGTGATCGAGGACGACAAGCCGTGGATCGTGATGGAACTGGTCCATGGACAGTCGCTCGCCGCCCGTCTCCAGGACGGCACTCTCGATGTCCGCGAGGCCGCCAGAATCGGCCTCGCCGTCCTCGGCGCGCTCGCCGCCGCCCACGAGGCCGGAGTGCTCCACCGGGATGTCAAACCGGACAATGTGCTGCTCGGACGCGGGGACCGGGTCGTCCTCACCGACTTCGGCATCGCGCAGATCGAGGGCGAGCAGGGCCTCACCGAGACGGGCGCGTTCGTCGGCTCACCCGAGTTCATCGCGCCGGAGCGGGTGCTCGGACAGCACCCCGGACCCGAGTCGGACCTCTGGTCGCTCGGCGTGGTGCTGTACGCGGCGGTCGAGGGCATGTCCCCGTACCGGCGCTCCAACGTCCCCGCGACCCTCCAGGCCGTTCTCTCCGCCGAGCCCCAGATGCCCGCGCGCGGCATGGGCTCCTTCGGCACGCTCATCATGCGGCTGCTGCGCAAGGACCCGGCGATGCGTCCCGGCGCGGCGGAGATCCGCCAGACCCTAGAAACCGTGGCCCGCCCGCCCCAGCCAGCCTTCGGCCCGACGGCCGTTCACCCCGGCGGCGGCCCGGCCCCGGCCGCCGGCGGCAGCCGCTGGGTGCCGCCCGTGCTCCACCGGAACAGGCCCGCGCAGTACGGAATCGGCGGCGGTCTGGTGGCGGTGGGGGTCGCTCTCGTCCTCATCTTCGCCAACCCGTTCGGCGGCGACGCGATGCCCGACGGCTGGGAGGTCCGCTCGGACCGCGAGGTCGTCGCCGCGAACATCGCCGTACCGTCCGAGTACGAGCGCGTCCAGGACGACGACCGCACCGGGATCACCAGCGTGACCTACTGGGACCCCAGTGGTGTCTTCACGGTCTCTCTGGAGCGGGTCGAAACCGGTGAGGCGAACGACGAGATTCCGCCCACCAGGAGCGCCTGGAGCGAGCACTACAAGAAGGGCGGCGAGAACGGCACCGAGATCGAGGAGGCCAAGGTGACGATCACCGACGCCGAACAGCAGGGCAAGACGGCATTCGACACGACGGTCGACCATGTGCCCTACAACGCCACCGGCGACGACCCCATCCGCCACCGCTGGCAGGAGCGGCTCGTCAGCGACGGGGGATCCAGCCCGGTCTACTGGCGTTTGCGCGTCTCCGGGCCCTCGGAGGGCTGGGCCGCGCAGAAGGGGACCGAGCTGTTCGACCAGGTGGTCAAGCACCTCGAGATCCAGGATCTCTGACCGCGCCGCCGGGTGCGCCCGCACAGGTCCCGAGCGCCGAGCCTCACGCGACAACCCCTCGATCGCCTCTTGATCACCCCTAGATCAGCCCTCGATCAACCTGATCAATGCTGATCAGCCCGTATCTGCCAGCGATCGCTGGCGCGATAGCACCGCTGCGCCAAAAGCTGTTACCGGCGGGTACCCAAACCTCCGCCCCGCGACATACCCTCGCCTTCATGACGACGGAGTCGAAGGCCACCGATCTCGGTACCAACCCCACCGCCGCCGCACCCCCCGGCGCCCGTACCGCCGCCGACGTGGTGACACCGGAGGTGGTCGCCCAGCTCGTCCGGGGCGTCGTCGGGTCCGGCCGTACCGCCAATCACACTCCGTTCACCGACGGGAAACTGGCCGATCTGCCCGCCGCCACACCCGATGACGTCGCCGAGGCGTTCGCCCGGGCCCGCGCGGCACAGCCGGTCTGGGCCGCGACCCCCGTCCGGGCCCGCGCGGCCGTCCTGCTGCGGTTCCACGACATCCTGCTGGAGCGGCAGGCCGAGATCCTCGACCTCATCCAGCTGGAGACCGGCAAGGCCCGCCTGCACGCCCATGAGGAGGTGCAGGCCGTAGCCATGGCCGCCCGCCACTACGGCCGCGCCGCCGCCGCGTATCTGCGCCCGAAGCGGCACACGGGTGTGATCCCCGTCCTCACCCAAGCCACCGAGCTGCGTCAGCCGCGCGGAGTCGTCGGCCAGATCTCGCCCTGGAACTACCCGCTGGAACTGTCCGTGGGCGACGCGCTCCCCGCGTTCGTGTCCGGCAACGCCGTGGTGATGAAACCGGACACCGAGACCGCGCTCACCGCCCTGTGGGCCCGCGATGTGCTCATCGAGGCGGGCCTGCCCGACGGGGTGTTCCAGATCGTCCTGGGCGAGGGACCGGTCATCGGCCCCGAGATCGTCCGCCGTGCCGACTACGTCTCCTTCACCGGCTCCACCCGCACCGGCCGCGAGGTCGCCCAGGGCGCGGCGGCCCGGCTGATCGGTGTCTCGCTCGAACTCGGCGGCAAGAACCCCATGCTCGTCCTCGGCGACGCCGATATCGACAAGGCCGCGGCCGGCGCGGTCCGCGCCTGCTTCTCGTCGGCCGGACAGCTCTGTGTCTCCATCGAGCGGCTGTACGTCCACGAGTCGGTCGCCGACCGGTTCATCGCGCGGTTCGCCGAGCGTACGAAGGCGATGCGCCTCGGCGGTTCACTCGCGTACGGAGCCGATATGGGCTCCCTCGCGGGCCGGCGGCAACTGGACACCGTCGTCCGCCATGTCGAGGAGGCCGTCGCGAAGGGCGCCACCGTCGTCGCGGGCGGGGTCGCGCGCCCCGACATCGGCCCGCTGTTCTACGAGCCGACCATCCTCGACGGCGTCGAGGAGCCGATGGCCGTCTGTACGGAGGAGACGTTCGGGCCCGTCGTCTCCCTCTACCGGTTCACGGACGAGGACGCGGCGGTCGAGCAGGCCAACGCCACCGCGTACGGCCTGAACGCGAGCATCTGGAGCCGCGACGCCCGGCGCGCTCACGCCCTCGCCGCCCGGCTGCGCTCGGGCACGGTGAACATCAATGAGGCGTACGCGTCGGCGTACGGGAGCGTCCGGTCGCCGATGGGCGGGATGAAGGACTCCGGTCTGGGGCGGCGGCACGGCGCGGAGGGCATCCTCAGATACACCGAGTCGCAGACGGTCGCCCACCAGCGGCTGGTGCCGCTGGCGCCGTCGTTCGGGATGGACGACGAGAAGTACGCGGCGCTCATGAGCCGTTCCCTGCGCGCGATGAAGGCCCTGCGCCTGCGCTGACCCGTACACCGCGTCGAGGAGAGCCAAGGAGAGCCATGACCGAGGTACCCCCTGCCCGAAACCCTTCCGACAACGCTTCTGACTATGCCTCTGACGCCTACGACTACGCCTACGACTATGACGTGCTCGTCATCGGGTCCGGCTTCGGCGGCTCGGTGGCGGCGCTGCGGCTCACCGAGAAGGGCTATCGCGTCGGCGTCCTGGAGGCGGGGCGCCGCTTCACCCGCGAGACACTGCCCAGGAACTCCTGGGATCTGCGGAACTTTCTCTGGGCTCCGGCACTCGGTCTCTTCGGCATCCAGCGCATCCATCTGCTCGGCAAGGTGATGGTGCTGGCGGGCGCGGGGGTGGGCGGCGGTTCGCTGAACTACGCCAACACCCTCTACGTACCGCCGAAGGCGTTCTTCCGCGACCCACAGTGGGGGGACATCACCGACTGGCAGGAGGAGCTGAAGCCGTACTACGACCAGGCGCGGCGGATGCTCGGGGTCCGGATCAACCCGACCATGACCCCGTCCGACGTCCACCTTAAGGCGGCGGCCCAGGCGATGGGCGTGGGGGACACCTTCCACCGCGCACCGGTCGGCGTGTTCTTCGGCGACGGCGCCGACGCCGACGGCACCGTACGGGCCGCTCCGGGTACGGAGGTCCC
This sequence comes from Streptomyces sp. NPDC055078, assembly GCF_053607985.1. Lineage (NCBI taxonomy): Bacteria > Bacillati > Actinomycetota > Actinomycetes > Kitasatosporales > Streptomycetaceae > Streptomyces > Streptomyces sp. NPDC055078. The sequence continues at coordinate 3,056 of NZ_JBSGUP010000236.1, read as the reverse complement.
CGACCCCTACTTCGGCGGTGCGGGCCCCGCCCGCCGGGCGTGCACCGAGTGCGGCGAGTGCATGACCGGCTGCCGCCATGGCGCGAAGAACACCCTCAACGAGAACTATCTCCATCTCGCCGAACGCGCGGGCGCGACGGTCCACCCGATGACCACCGCCGTCACGCTCACCGAGGACGCGCGCGGCGGCTTCGCGGTCGGGACCCTGCCCAGCGACGACCGGCGCCGGGGGAGGGGGCGTACGTTCACGGCGGCCCGGGTCGTCGTCGCGGCCGGTACGTACGGCACGCAGACCCTGCTCCACCGGATGAAGGACACCGGTCTGCTGCCGGGCATCTCCGGGCGGCTGGGCGAGCTGACCCGTACGAACTCCGAGGCCCTGGTGGGCGCGCAGACCGACAGCCGCCGTTACCGCAGGCGGCACGGCGGTGACGGCGTCGACTTCACACGGGGGGTCGCGATCACCTCGTCCATCCACCCCGACGAGAACACCCATATGGAACCGGTGCGGTACGGCAAGGGCTCCAACGCCATGGGGGGACTGACGATCCTCCAGGTCCCCTACCGCACCCGGGCCCGGGTCGCCGGCTGGCTGGGGCAGCTGGCCAGGCATCCGGTGCGGGCGGTGCGTTCGCTCTCCAACCGGCGCTGGTCGGAGCGGACCATCATCGGCCTGGTCATGCAGTCCCTGGACAACTCCCTGACCACGTACCGCAGGCCGCGCGGTCCCGGCAGGGGCCTCCTCACCGCGCGGCAGGGCCACGGCGTGCCCAACCCGAACCAGATACCGGCGGCCACCCGCGCGGCCACGCTCCTCGCCGAGGAGATCAACGGCTTCGCGGGCTCCAACATCGGCGAACTGATGGGCACCCCGCTCACCGCCCACTTTCTCGGCGGCTGCCCCATCGGCGCTTCCCCGGCCACCGGTGTCCTCGACCCGTACCACCGTCTTTTCGGCCACCCGGGCATCTCCGTGGTCGACGGCGCCTCGGTCTCCGCCAACCTGGGTGTGAACCCCTCCCTGACCATCACCGCCCAGGCGGAACGCGCCATGTCCCTCTGGCCGAACCACAGCGACCCCGACCCCCGCCCACCCCAGAGCGCGGCCTACCTGCGCCTCGCCCCGGTCCAGCCGCGCTCTCCCGTGGTCCCTCCCGGCGCCTTCGGCGAGCTGCGCCTCCCGCTCCTGGGCATCCCGCGGGTGCCGCCACGGACCTGACCTGCCTGCCCCCGGCTACCGGCCCCTTGGGTACCGGTCCCGCACGCAGAGGGACCTCGCACGCAGAGAGACCTCGTACGCAGAGGGACCTCGTACGCAGAGAGGCCGCTGCACCCCCCTCCGAGCGCAGCGACCTCCCTGTGTCTGTGACGCGTTACCGCTAGGCGGTGGCGTCTCCACGGCGGCGCTTCATGGCGAAGACGACACCGGCACCGGCGACGACGGCGATTCCACCGACGATCCCGATGGTGGGCAGGACGGAACTGGAGCCGGTCTCGGCGAGGTTGCCCTGCGGGTTGATCTGGGTGTTGCCGGAAGGCTTGGGCGGCAGCGGCTTCTTGCCGCCCTGCGGCTTCGCCTCGTTGACATCACCGGGCTTCGAACCGGCGGCGAGGATATCGAACTCGTAGAGGTTCTCCCCGCCGGCGATGACACAGTTGCCCTCGGCATCGGCGTAGACGCCGACGGTGATGGCGATACCGCTGCCGGCCGGCGCGGCCTTGGCCACACTCAGCCGCAGGTCGATGGAGAAGGATTCCTTCGCCCTGATGTCCGTGTAACCGAGGTAACCGGCCGTCTCGTCGTCGGACGAGATATCGGTCCAGGCACCGGTCTCCGGGTCCTTGAACTGAAGGGTCAGGAATTCATCCGTCAGCTCGAAATCGTCGTCCCACGCGGCGGTGAAGACACCGAGGTCGACCCGCTCGTACTTCTTCTCGCTCTTATTGGCGACGTTCAGCTTGAAGTTCTTGAACCCGCTGCCAGCGACGATCTTCGACGGAAGACCCGAGAGGCCGACCTGAAGGTTCTTGTCGACCGGCGGCTCGGTGTCGTCACAGAGCGGCGGCTCCGCCGGCCTGGTGGGTGCGGTGGAGCTTGACGAGGGTGCGGGCGAACTGGCCGACTCGCTGGCCGAAGCGGAGGCGGACGGCGAAGTGGACGCGCTCTCCGAGGCGGACGCGGACGCGCTCGCGGACTGGCTGGTCCGGTTCGCCGGGCTCGACTCGTTGTCGGACGGCGTGGTCGCCGACTCCGACGGGTCCGCCGACTTCGACTCCGACTCCGACGCGGACGGAGTGGGGCTCGTCGCGTACGCGGCCGGCGCGGCCAGCAGCGTCGCGGGAGCGATGACGGCGGTCGCTGCGGCGAGGGCCACAGCGCGGCGGATCTTCATGAAGACCTCTGCGAAGTCTGGGTGCCGCATCGCTGCGGCACGGAGTCTGGGAGGGCCTTCCGAGATGGGGGTGCACGGGTGAGGCCGTTGGTACGCAAGGATTGACCCGTGGGTGGCCGAAAGGGTTGCATGCGAACTGACAGAAACTTTATGTGATCTGGATCACGTGTGATCGGGTGGTCATGTGATGCCTGCTTGTTGCCCGCATCCCTGTGGTCAAGTGGGCGGGTCCGCCCGAGCCCTGACGAAATGGTTCAGATCGCCCAGGGCGTCCTCTGCCAAGCCGCCCAGAACGGGGTCGTCGAGCAGTCCCTCAAGGCGATGTACTGCATCAGTACTGACGGACTTGTGAATTCTCCCAAGATGACCCACGCAGGTCACGGCCAGAGCCTTGATCTGACCATCGGCTTCATCAGAGGCCAGACGGTCGAGCAGAATGGCCTCAACCCGCTTTCGGTCCGGATCGTCGTATGTCAGCGCCAGTAGTGCTCTGGTGGCGAGCCCGATGTCAGTGCCGTTGAGGTCGGACATCATGGCTGCTCGCCAGGTTTCCAGGTCCAGTTGCTCGGGATTCATTTCGGAGCCCTGACCGTTCCCGCTCTTACTGCCTTGCGCAGCATGGACTGCGCCTTTGCCATTCCAGGGTCCTTGCTCAGGTCTGAC
>NZ_JBSGUP010000235.1:0-11413 GCF_053607985.1 Streptomyces sp. NPDC055078 | reverse complement strand
GCCGGGCACCCTGCCGACACCACCAAGGCTTCCGCCAGGTGAGGCGCGGGAGTGCCCCAAGTCCAGGCCGGGTCACACCGGCCGCAGCCCCACCTTCACCCCCGCCTCCTCCAGTTCCAGTACCCACACCTCGTTGGGGCCCGCGCGCAGGACGGGGCCCGGGAGGTAGAGGTCGAGTTGGGGGCCGGTCCAGCAGTAGCGGCCGAGGCAGAAGCCGTTGACCCAGGCGAAGCCGCGGGTCCAGCCGGGGAGTTCGAGGCGGGCGTCGCCGGGGGTGGGGAGGTCGATGGTGGTGCGGTAGAGGCCGGGGGCGCCGGGCTGCGGTGGGCGGAAGGGGAGGGGGGTCACGCTGGGCGGGGTGAAGGAGGCGAGGCGCAGGCCCCGGGCCCGGGCGCCGTGGAGGTACTGGCGTTCGTGGAGGACGCCGCCCGTGAGGCCCTTGGGCTCGCCGGTGCGGGGGCCGTAGCCGACCCGGCCCAGGGACTCCACCCACAGCTCCACCTCCGCCGGGCCCGGGACCGGGTCGGGGAGGGTGTCGTGGTCCTCGCTGAGGACGCCCGCGCGGAGGCCGTCGACATGGACGACCGCGCGGTCCCGCAAACCAGGGGCGCGCAGCGGGAGGGGCGCGCGCGGCCCCGGGATGTTCAGCCGGTAGCGGACCAGGCCCCGGTCGACGCCCAGATCCTCGAAGGTGGGCGGCACGGGGGACTCGGTCTCGTCGTCGCCCAGAGCCTCCAGCACAGCGGTGAGGGGGGTCCAGTCGGGCAGCGAGACGTCCAGCGGCCCGGGGAGTACGGCGGGCGCCGGGGGTACGTCGGGGAGGGGGCCGTCCGCATAGGCGGCCAGCACCTCCCGGAACGCCCAGTACTTCTTCGTGGGACGGCCCGCCTCGTCGACGGGCGCGTCGTAGTCGTAGGACGTGATGGTCGGCTCCAGCACCCCGTCGTGCAGCGGGCCCGCCCGGTTCGCCCCCGCCCACCCGGCGAAGTTCGTGCCGCCGTGCGCCATATAGATGTTCACCGACGCGCCCAGCTCCAGAATCTCCCGCAGCGTCTGCGCCGCGTCCGCCGGGTCGCGTACGACCGGGTCCTCGCCCCAGTGCGCGAACCAGCCGCACCAGAACTCCATGCACATCAGCGGCCCGTCCGGCCGGTGGCGGCGCAGCGCCGCGAAGGCGTCCCGGGCGTCCGAGCCGAAGTTGACCGTCGCCAGGACGCCCGGCACCGAGCCGCCGGTGAGCATATGGTCCTCGGGGCCGTCCGAGGTGAACAGCGGCACGGTCACCCCAAGGCGCCGCAGCATGTCCACCACCCGCAGCGGATAGCCGGCGTCGCTGCCGTAACTGCCGTACTCGTTCTCCGCCTGCACCATGATCACCGGGCCGCCCCGGTCCGACTGCCGCGCCACCACCTGCGGCAGCAGCTCGGTGAACCAGCGCTCGACGTACCCCAGATAGCCGGAGTCCGCCGTGCGCGCCCGCCGTCCCACCCGCCCGGTCAGCCAGTGCGGCAGCCCGCCGTTCTCCCACTCGGCGCAGATGTACGGGCCCGGCCGCACGATCGCCCACAGCCCGGCCGCCTCCGCCGCGTCCAGAAAGCGCCCGAGGGCCGGAACGTCGCTGTACTCACCGGGCGCGGGCTCGTGCAGATTCCAGGGGACGTACGTCTCGACACAGTTGAGGCCCATCGCGCGCAGCATCGCCAGCCGGTGGCCCCACTGCTCCTCGTGCACCCGGAAGTAGTGCAGGGCACCCGACAGCAGTCGCACGGGCCGCCCGTCCACCAGAAAGTCCCTGTCGCCCACGCTGAATTCGGCCATGTGACCACCCTTGTGCTCTGGCGGCGGGCGGGTCCATGGACAAAGATCGGCACTGTTTGGACACCTCGGTCGGACACCTCGGCGCCAGACCGCTCCACGGACGGTGGCTCCCCGGCACCAACAGCTCCCCGGCACCAACAGCTCCACAGCTTCCCGGCACCAACAGCTCCACAGCTCCACGGACGGAGAAGGGTCAGCGGCGGATGTACCACACCTGGATGCGCTACTTCACCCCCAGCGCCCTCCACCACCGCCTCGGCCTGGTCTGCCTCGGCGTCGGACTCCAGCACGGGGCGCTGCCCAGCGTCGGCCCCCGCACGCTGGACCACCATGTCGCCGTCGTGATCAGCGCGGGCAGCGGCTGGTACCGCGACCCCGAGGGGCGGCGCACCGACATCACCGCGCCCGCCCTGATCTGGATCACCCCCGGCGTACCGCATCACTACGGCGCGGGACCCGGCGGCTGGGACGAGAGCTTTGTCGACTTCTCGGGGTCCGCGACCGACACCTACGCCGAACTGGGCTATATCGAGCCGGACCGGCCCGTCGTCCCGCTCGCCGACGCCGCCGGGCCCCGTACCGCCATCGGCCGGATCGTGCGGGCGGCCCGCCGGGGCAATCCGCTGCTGGAGGTCGAGACCGGTGCGGCCGTCCATGAGCTGCTGGTCGCCCTGCGCCGGGCCCGCGCCGACACCGACCCCGCCGGGGATCCGGTGCTCACCGCGCTCGCCCGGGACGCCTTCCGGCCGCTGTCGGTGGCCGAGCACGCGGCCCGGCACGGTATGACCCCCGCCGAGCTGCGCACCGCCGTGCGCCGGGGCGCGGGATGCAGCCCGAAGGACTATCTGCTGAACATCCGGCTCGGCCGCGCCAAGGAACTCCTCGCGGGCACCGAACTGCCCGTCGCCGCCGTCGCCCGCCGTGTCGGCTACGAGGACCCGGCGTACTTCTCCCGGCTCTTCACGCGCCGTGTCGGCACCGCTCCCGTCCGCTTCCGCGAACAGCAGGGGCGCACCGTCCCCGGCGGCTGGAGCGACCGCGTCCCAGACCCTGAACACCCCCCGATGATCACCACGGTGTCCACGTAAGCTCGCTGACCATGACCACCAGGGACATCGACGCGAGCGTACGGGCAGAGCTGGACCGGCTGCGGGGCAGCATCGACAACATCGACGCCGCCGTCGTCCATATGCTCGCCGAGCGCTTCAAGTGCACCCAGCAGGTCGGACGGCTCAAGGCACTGCACCGGCTTCCGCCCGCCGACCCGGAGCGCGAGTCCCGGCAGATCGAGCGGCTGCGCCAGCTCGCCGGGAACGCGAAGCTCGACCCGGCGTTCGCCGAGAAGCTGCTCAATTTCATCATCGCCGAGGTGATCCGGCACCACGAGACCATCGCCGCCAACCCGGACGCGGCCGACCATCTCCCGTACGACTGACGCCGCCCTCACCAGGGGAGAACGGCGTACATCACCGGCTGACACCGGGCCCGTCCCGTCCGGGCCGGGCCGGGCCGGGTACAGGGACACAGCACTGGACCGCACCGGACAACACCGGACAATCGCGATGAACTGCCCGGCCTGCGCGGTGGCATCATCCTCGCCGACCGAATTGCCCTTTTCGTCCATGGTTGGCCCATCCGCCGGCGTCCCTCGGGGGCGACCGCGGCCGGTGCGCTCACAGCGCAACGGACACCCCGTGTGCAGAGCGGCCCCCATCAGGCAGCATGGCCTTCATGTCCGTACTCACGCGCGACGAAGCGCAGACCCGAGCCCTGCTCCTCGACGTCCACCGGTACACGATCGACCTCGATCTGACCACGGGGGCCGACACCCCTCCCGAGCCGTCCGGGACAGGAGAAGAGATCTTTGGCTCCCGAACAGTCATACACTTCACCGCTCGTGCTGACGGGGACACATTCTTCGAGGTCAAACCTGCCGCGCTGCGCTCCATCACGCTGGACGGACAGCCGCTCGACCCCGCCGACCTCGTGGAGAACCGGTTTCCGCTCACCGGGCTGAGCGCGGGCGAGCACGAACTGCGGGTCGAGGCGCGGATGCGCTACTCGCACACCGGTGAGGGCATGCACCGGTTCACCGACCCGACGGACGGTGAGACCTATGTCTATACCCAGTTGTTCATGGAGGACGTCCAGCGCGTCTTCGCGGCCTTCGACCAGCCCGATCTGAAAGCCGTGTTCGAGGTGTCCGTCACCGCCCCCGACGGCTGGACCGTCCTCGGCAACGGTGTCGCCACCGACCGCGGCGACGGCACCTGGACCTGCGCCCCCACCCCACCGCTGGCGACCTATCTCATCGCCGTCGCCGCCGGGCCCTGGCACTCGGTGCGCACCGAGCACGCGGGGCTGCCCTTCGGTATCCACTGCCGGCGCTCGCTCGGGGAGTTCCTGGACGCCGACGCCGACGAACTCTTCGAGATCACCCGCCAGTGCTACGACCGCTACCACGAGAAGTTCGAGGAGCCGTACCCCTTCGACTCCTACGATCAGGCATTCGTCCCCGAGTTCAACGCGGGCGCGATGGAGAACCCCGGTCTGGTCACCTTCCGTGACGAGTTCGTCTACCGGTCCGCCGTCACCGACACCGAGCGGCAGACCCGCGCCATGGTCATCGCCCATGAGATGGCGCATATGTGGTTCGGCGACCTCGTCACCCTCAAGTGGTGGGACGACATCTGGCTGAACGAGTCCTTCGCCGAGTACATGGGCTACCAGATCCTCACCGAGGCCACCCGCTTCACCGACACCTGGGTGGACTTCGCCGTCAACCGCAAGGGCTGGGGCTACGACGCCGACCAGCGCCCCTCCACCCACCCCGTCGCCCCCGCCCCGGACGCGGTGCCCGACACCGCGTCCGCGATGCTCAACTTCGACGGCATCTCCTACGCCAAGGGCGCGTCCGCGCTGCGCCAGCTGGTGACCTGGCTGGGCGAGAAGGACTTCCTCGCCGGGATCAACATCCACTTCGCCCGGCACCGGTTCGGCAACGCCACCCTCGCCGACTTCATCGACTCCCTCGGGCAGGCCACCGACCGCGATGTGCACGCCTGGGCGGAGTCCTGGCTGCGGACGACCGGCGTCGACACCCTCACCCCATCGGTCACCGAGGCCAACGGCACCTGGTCGCTCACCGTCGCCCAGGACGGCAGCCGCCCGCACCGGATCGCCGTCGCGGCGTACGACGCCGACCCCGTCGACCCGAACCGGGTCGTCCCGCGCGGACGCTTCGAGCTGGATGTCCCGCACACCGAGCCCGACGGCCCCCACCCCGGCCGCCGCCCCGCCCTCGTCGTCCTCAACGACAACGACACCACCTACGCCAAGATCCGCCTCGACCCCGGCTCCTGGGACACCGCCGTCGATGTGCTGTCCTGCGTCCCCGACCCGCTGACCCGCGCCGTCGTCTGGAACGCGGCCCGCGACATGGTCCGTGACGGTGACCTCGCCCCGGCCGCGTATCTGGCCGCCGCGAGCGCGCATCTGCCACGCGAGTCGGACCTCGCCATCGTCCAGGGCGTGCTGGTCTTCGCCGCCACCCAGATCGCCGACCGCTTCTCGCCCGCCGATGAGCGGCCCGCCGCACTCGCCGCGGTCCGTGAGATCTGCCGCGCCCTCCTGCGCCGTACGGAGGACGGCAGTGACGCGGGTCTGCGCCTCATCGCCGTACGCCACTTCATCACCGCCGCCGCCCAGCCCGAGACCATCCAGGAATGGCTGGCCGACGGCAGTGTGACCGGCGGCCCCGAACTCGACCCCGAACTGCGCTGGCGCATCCTCCACCGCCTGGCCGTCCTCGGCGCGACCGACGAGACCGCGATCGCCGCGGAACTCGCCCTCGACCCCAGCGCCACCGGCCAGGAGGGCGCGGCCCGCTGCCGCGCCGCCCTCCCCACCCCCGGGGCCAAGGCCGCCGCCTGGGAACTGCTCTTCACTTCCGACACCCTGTCCAACTACCTGTTCACCGCCACCGCCCAGGGCTTCTGGCAGCCCGAACAGGCCGATCTCGTACGGGAGTACATCCCCGGCTACTTCTCCGCCGCCGTCGCCCTCGCCGCCCGCCGGGGCCCCGCGATCGCCGAGGCGGCCGGGCGCTACGCCTTCCCCCACCACGCGGTCGACGCGGAGACCCTCGCACTCGGCGAGACCTGTCTCCACGACTCCGACATGATCCCGGCCCTCCGCCGCAAACTCGCCGACCAACTGGACGACCTGCGCCGCGCCTTGTCGGTCCGCACCGCCTGACCCCCCGGGGGCTCCGCCCCCGGGCCCCGCGCCTCGATCTCCCCCCGAGCTTCGCCTGGGAGGCGCCCCCAGGCGGGGCTGATTCTGCCGACCCGGCGGGACGCCGCTACGCGGGACGCCGCAGCACCGTCAGGCTCCGCCCCGCCAGCCGGACCCGGTCCCCGGCCGTCACCTGTTCGCCGCCGCCCGGCGGGACGCCCTGCGCGCGGGCCGTGTCCACGACGATCTGCCACTGCCGGCCGTGGCTCACCGGCACCGCGAAGTCCAGCTCGCGCGCGCCCGCGTTGAACATCAGCAGGAACGAGTCGTCGGAGATCCGCTCGCCCCGTGGCCCCGGCTCCGAGATCGCGTGCCCGTTCAGGAACACCGTCAGCGCTTTCGCGTGGGCGGCGTCCCAGTCCCACTGGGTCATCTCCTTGCCCTGAGGGGTGAACCAGGCGATATCGGTCAGCTCGTCATGGGTTCCCTCCACCGGACGGCCGTGGAAGAAGCGACGGCGCCGGAAGACCGGATGGTCGCGCCGCAGCCACACCATCGCCCGGGTGAACTCCAGCAGCGACCCCTCGCCGGCGGAACCCGGTTCGGGCCACTTCACCCAGGAGACCTCGTTGTCCTGGCAGTACGCGTTGTTGTTGCCGCCCTGCGTACGGCCGAACTCGTCGCCGTGGCTGAGCATCGGCACCCCCTGGGACAGCATCAGCGTGGCGATGAAATTGCGCATCTGCCGCTGGCGCAGCGCCAGGATCTCCGGGTCGTCGCTCTCGCCCTCGGCCCCGCAGTTCCACGATCTGTTGTGGCTCTCGCCGTCGCGGTTGCCCTCGCCGTTGGCCTCGTTGTGCTTGTCCTCGTAGGACACCAGATCGTGCAGGGTGAACCCGTCGTGGCAGGTGGTGAAGTTGATGGAGGCCAGCGGCCGGCGTCCGTCGAGCTGGTAGAGATCGGACGACCCGGTCAGCCGGGAGGCGAACTCCGCGAGCGTCCTCGGCTCACCCCGCCACAGATCCCGTACGGTGTCGCGGTACTTGCCGTTCCACTCGGTCCACAGCGGGGGGAAGTTCCCCACCTGATAGCCGCCCTCGCCCACGTCCCACGGCTCGGCGATCAGCTTCACCTGGCTCACCACCGGGTCCTGCTGCACCAGATCGAAGAACGACGAGAGCCGGTCCACCTCGTGGAACTGCCGGGCCAGGGTCGCCGCCAGATCGAAGCGGAAGCCGTCGACATGCATCTCGGTCACCCAGTACCGCAGCGAGTCCATGATCAGCTGAAGCACATGGGGGCTGCGCATCAGCAGTGAGTTCCCGGTGCCCGTCGTGTCCGTGTAGTGGCGGCGGTCATCGGAGAGCCGGTAGTACGAGGCGTTGTCCAGCCCCCGGAAGGAGAGCGTGGGGCCCAGATGGTTGCCCTCGGCGGTGTGGTTGTAGACGACATCGAGGATGACCTCGATCCCCGCCCGGTGCAGCGCCCGTACCGCGTGCTTGAACTCCAGCACCTGTTCGCCGCGCTCCCCCCAGGAGGCGTAGGCGTTGTGCGGGGCGAAGAAGCCGATGGTGTTGTAGCCCCAGTAGTTACTGAGGCCCGCGTCCACCAGCCGGTGGTCATGGACGAACTGATGCACCGGCATCAGTTCGAGCGTGGTGACGCCCAGCTCGGCCAGATGTGAGATCACCGCCGGATGCGCCAGGGCGGCATAGGTCCCGCGCAGCTCCCGGGGCAGCTCCGGATGGAGCATCGTCAGCCCCTTCACATGGGCCTCGTAGATCACCGTACGGTGGTAGTCGGTGCGCGGCGGCCGGTCGTCGCCCCAGTCGAAGTACGGATTGACCACGACCGACGACATGGTGTGCGGGCCCGAGTCGAGATCGTTGCGGGAGTCCGGGCGGCCGAAGTGATAGCCGTACACCGGCTCACCCCAGTCGATGGCGCCGCTCATCGCGCGGGCGTAGGGGTCGAGGAGCAGCTTGGCGGAGTTGCACCGCTGCCCGCGCTCCGGCGCGTAGGGGCCGTCGACCCGGAATCCGTACCGCTGACCCGGCATCACCCCCGGCAGATAGGCGTGCCGGACGAACGCGTCGGCCTCGCGCAGCTCCACCGCCGTCTGTGAGCCGTCGTCGTGCAGCAGGCACAGCTGGATCCGCCGAGCGGCCTCGGAGTACACCGCGAAATTGGTACCGGCGCCGTCGAACGTGGCGCCGAGGGGATACGCCTGACCCGGCCAGACCTGCATGGATGAACTCGTCCCCTTCCGCGCCGGATGGTCGGGTACACCTGGCCCGGACCCTGTCGAACGTATCGCGGCCCCGCCCCCGGACGGCCGAGGACGAGGCGGTCGACACCGGATTCCTCACGTGTCAACATCGGGTTCCGCCATTCGCCCGCAGGCGGTACCCGGGCGGTGCCTGGGGCGTATCGATATGAATCCACTCACTCCGGCAGATCTCGCCAGTCGGAACGACCCGGGCTTTCAAGGGAGTTGGCAAGGGACCCCGGCGATCCGGCTGCACCGCGTCCCGCATGCGGAGTAGTCTTCCTTGATCGTTGGGTGGGGGACGGGAAGGCGGTGCGTGGGTGAGCTCTGGAGGGCTGGAGCTGCCCCCCGGTGACACGGGTCACGAGGGGCCCTCCGCCGACGTCCCGCCAGGTGCCGTCTCGGTCGCCAGACCGCTGGAGATCGGTGCGGAACTGGGCTGGGACGCGGACGCCTGGAGCGAGGTCCGTACCCGGGCACAACGGGCTGGACGCGCCTATATCTGGCTGAACCTGGTCGAACAGCGGCTGCGCGCGGTGGTGGCCGCGGTGCTGCGGCCCATCTACGAGCCGGTGCACAGCGACGACTGGGTGGTTGCCGCCGCCGGTCCGGCCGGGCAGGAATGGGTGCAGCGGGCCGTGGCCGTACGGGAGGTCTCGCGCCGCAAGGGGTATCTGCTGGATCCCGCCGACGACAATGTGCTCTCCTTTCTCACCCTGCCCCAGCTCCGTGAGCTGATGGTCCAGCACTGGCCCTGCTTCGAGCCCTATTTCGACGACCGGCGCGATGTGGAGCTGGCCCTGGACGAGCTGGAGGTCGCCCGCAATGTCGTCTCCCGCAACCGCGCGCTGAACGAAGCGGTCCTCGCCCAGGCCGAGCGCGCCTCCTCCCGGCTGCTTGAGATACTCGGCGGCGGCTCCGACCCGAGATCCACCGAGCGCTTCCCGGTCGACGCGGTGGAGGATCTCGTCGGCGACCGTTACGCGGACGTGGTCTCCGTCCACCCCGACCGGGTGCGCCTGCAGCGCCAGCTCCCGGCCGAGGACCTCTTCGGCGGCGCCCGCCGCGTCGACGCCATCGGCATAGGTCTCAATCTGCTCGTCCAGAACTTCTCCGGCCGCCGGCTGATCCGGCTCGCCGAGTCCGGCTGCCGGGTCCGGCTGGTCTTCCTCAACCCGGCGAGCAGCGCGGTCAAGCGGCGGGAGCGGGAGCTGGGGATCCGCAAGGGGGAGCTGAGCCGCACCGTGGAGATGAACATCCTCCATATGCGCCGGGTGCGCTCCCGGCTGCGGGACCCCGGCGCCTTCGAGATCCATGTGTTCGACGAGACCCCCCGGTTCACCGCCTATCTGGTCGACGGCGACGGGCCGGACGGCCTCGCCGTCGTGCAGACCTATCTGCGGACGGCGCGCGGCATGGAGGCGCCCGTGCTGGTCCTGAGGGGTGGCGGGCGCTCCGTCGTCCGCTCGGGCGACGAGGGGGAGCACGGCCTGTTCCAGACGTACCGCGAGGAGTTCGAGTCGGTGTGGGCGGACTCCCGGCCCGTCTCCTGAATTGTCAGTGGTGCGTGCGAGGGTGAATACACAGCGGGGGAGAGCACCGCAGAGGGAGGGGGCCACCATGGCTTGGTACGGGGAACCACTGATCGGCTTCGACCTGGAGACGACGGGGACCGATCCGCTGGAGGCGCGGATCGTGACGGCGGCGGTGGTCCGGGTGGGCATTGACCGACCGGCCGGTCCGGGCGGACCTGCCGGGCCTGCCGGTCAGGGCCGTCCGGGCGGTCCGGGCGGGCCTGCCGCTCCGGTGGACGGGCGCGTATGGCTCGCGGATCCGGGGGTCCGCATCCCGGCCCAGGCGTCCGCGATCCATGGCATCAGCAGCGAGCGCGCGAGCGCGGAGGGGCGCCCCGCGCGGGAGGTCGCCGACGAGGTCGCCCAGGCCCTGAGCGCCCACTGGTCGGCGGGCGTCCCCGTCGTGGCGTACAACGCGGCGTTCGATCTGACGCTGCTGACGGCGGAGCTGCGGCGGTACGGACTGCCGTCGCTCGGCGACCGGCTGGACGGCCGGCCCATCGGCCCGGTGATCGATCCGTACACCATAGACCGGGCGGTCGACCGCTTCCGCAAGGGCAAGCGCAACCTCGAAGCGGTCTGCGCGGAGTACGGCATCGCGCTGACCAGCGCCCATGACGCCACCTCGGACGCCGTCGCGGCGGTGCGGGTGGCCCGTGCGCTGGCGGGGCGGCATCCATCGGTGGGGGCGCTGTCTGCGGGCGAGCTGCATGAGCGTCAGATCCGCTGGTACGCCGAGTGGGCGAAGGACTTCCAGGCGTTCCTGCGCCGCAAGGGGAACCCGGACGCGGTGGTGGAAGCGTCCTGGCCCCTGAAGGACCCGGTCCTGGCAGCGGGCTGAACGCCCGCGCGGACGGGCGGTGCGGGAGCCGTACGGGCGGGTGCGGTGTCGCCCTGGGGGCGTTGCGAGAGTCCGTGGGCCCGGTGTGCCGTCCGGGCCCGGGGCACCCGAGGCCGCCCTGGGGCCTCTCGTGACGAAAGACGCTAGTCCTTCAGCGCCAGAGTGATGTTCAGGTTCCGGATCACGACCCGCTGGACGGGCGGGCCGATGGGGAATTCGCCCTTGACCTCGGTGTCGGTGACGACGTCCGTGGTCGTCCCGGTCGGCGGCTGCTCGGCGATCTGCACGACCAGTTCGGCCGGGTCGGGGTTGATGCCCGGATTGCCGGCTTCCAGCCGGAGCTGATAGCCGGGCAGGGGGCACTTGAGCGTGCCCTCGATGGTGACCTTGCGTCGCTCTCCGCTGTGCGTGCTCACCGTGGCGGTGAAGTCCTCGGCATAGCCTGTGCACAGCAGCGATGTCTCTGTGGTGCTCATGGATTCCGGCTTTCCGGCCCTCGGGGCCCGCGCCCGGTCCTCGGCCTGCGCGGCGGCGGGTCTCGCCGGGAGATCCCGCCCATGCCGTACTCAACAGTTCCCGATCGCCTCGATGGGCTCGGGCGCCACTCAGGGCTCGTCCGACAGTGGGTCCTTCTCAGTATGCGCCGGTGCCCGATGGCCCACCACTCCGCGCGCG
>NZ_JBSGUP010000234.1:0-11427 GCF_053607985.1 Streptomyces sp. NPDC055078 | reverse complement strand
GGCCGGGATGCCTTCCCCGGCCCGCCGTTCGCGTACGCCCAGAACCCCAGTCACAGCCCCCGCGCGACCTCCGTCGCCCAGTACGTGAGAATCATCCCCGCCCCGGCCCGCTTGATCCCGGTCAGCGTCTCCATGATCGCCCGGTCCCGCTGGATCCAGCCCTTCTCGGCGGCGGCCTCGACCATCGCGTACTCACCACTGATCTGGTACGCGGCGACGGGCACGTCCACCGACTCGGCGATCTTCGCCAGCACATCGAGATACGGCCCGGCCGGCTTGACCATGACCATGTCCGCGCCCTCTTCGAGGTCGAAGGCCAGCTCCCGCAGCGACTCGCGGACATTCGCCGGGTCCTGCTGATACGTCCTGCGGTCCCCCGTCAGCGACGAGCCGATGGCCTCGCGGAAGGGCCCGAAGAACGTGGACGAGTACTTGGCGGTGTACGCGAGGATCGAGACGTCCTGGCTGCCGATGGCGTCGAGGGCATCGCGGACCACGCCGACCTGGCCGTCCATCATGCCGCTCGGCCCCACCACATGGACGCCCGCATCGGCCTGGACCCGGGCCATCTCGGCGTACCGCTCCAGCGTGGCGTCGTTGTCGACCCGGCCGGCGGCGTCCAGGACACCGCAGTGGCCGTGATCCGTGTACTCGTCCAGACAGAGGTCAGACATGATCACCAGATCGTCGCCGACCTCGGCCCGCACATCGCGGATGGCGACCTGGAGAATCCCGTCCGGATCGGTCCCGGCGCTCCCCCGCGCGTCCTTCTTCCCCTCCTCCGGCACCCCGAACAGCATGATCCCGGAGACCCCGGCCTCCCGGGCCTCGACGGCCGCCTTCCGCAGGGAGTCCCGGGTGTGCTGCACCACGCCCGGCATGGCGGAGATCGGCACGGGCTCCCCGATCCCCTCCCGCACGAAGGCGGGCAGGATCAGATCGGCGGGATGCAGCCGGGTCTCGGCGACCATGCGCCGCACGGCGGGGGTGGTCCGCAGCCGCCTCGGGCGGGCACGGGGAAACGATCCATACGCACTCGATCCATACGCACTCATGGACTCCACGCTACGCCCCGGCACGCGAGCGCCCGGTCCGGGTGCCGAAGCCCGCGGGTGCCGGAGCCCGGGATTCGACCCGGTTGCCCGGCTGCCCGCCGATGGACACAGCAGAGGGGCGCACGGACCACCGTGCGCCCCCTGCCGCGTATCAGATCGGCTCCAGGTCGGATCAGATCAGGGTCGGATCGGATCAGGTCGTCGTCCGTCTGCGACGACCCCCCGGCCTGCGCTCGCTCGGCCGGGTCACATGCTCCCCCGCCTCCACGGCCGCCATCCGCCGCGCCGCCCCGAACTCCGCGAGCGCCTCCGCGAGCCTGAGCACCGACGGCTCCGGCGACAGGACGTCCACGCGCAGCCCGTGCTCCTCCGCCGTCTTGGCGGTGGCGGGGCCGATACAGGCGATGACGGTGACGTTGTGCGGCTTCCCGGCGATACCGACGAGATTCCGTACGGTGGACGACGAGGTGAACAGCACCGCGTCGAAGCCGCCGCCCTTGATCGCCTCCCGGGTCTCGGCCGGCGGCGGCGACGCGCGCACGGTCCGGTAGGCCGTGACGTCGTCCACCTCCCAGCCCAGCTCGATCAGCCCAGCGACCAGCGTCTCGGTCGCGATATCGGCCCGCGGCAGGAACACCCGGTCGATCGGGTCGAAGACCGGGTCGTACGGCGGCCAGTCCTCCAGCAGCCCCGCGGCCGACTGCTCACCGCTCGGCACGAGATCGGGCTTCACCCCGAAGTCCACCAGCGCGGCGGCGGTCTGCTCACCGACCGCGGCGACCTTGATCCCCGCGAAGGCGCGGGCGTCGAGCCCGTACTCCTCGAACTTCTCGCGTACGGCCTTGACCGCGTTCACCGAGGTGAAGGCGATCCACTCGTACCGCCCGGTGACGAGCCCCTTGACGGCACGTTCCATCTGCTGGGGCGTACGGGGCGGCTCGACGGCGATCGTCGGGACCTCGTGCGGGACGGCGCCGTAGGAGCGCAGTTGGTCGGAGAGCGACGCCGACTGCTCCTTGGTGCGCGGCACCAGCACCCGCCAGCCGAACAGCGGCTTCGACTCGAACCAGGCGAGCTGGTCCCGCTGGGCGGCGCAGCTGCGCTCACCGACGACGGCTATGACCGGCCGGTGGCCGTCCGGCGCGGGCAGCACCTTCGCCTGCTTGAGCGTCACCCCGATCGTGCCGAGGGTCGCCGTCCAGGTCCGCTGCCGGGTCGTCGTACCGGCGACGGTGACGGTCAGCGGGGTGTCGGGCTTACGGCCCGAGCCGACCAGTTCGCTCGCCGCCGCCGCGACCGCGTCGAGCGTCGTCGACACGACGACCGTGCCGTCGCTCGCGCCGACCTCGCTCCAGCACCGCTCGCTGGCGGTACGGGCGTCCACGAACCGGACATCCGCCCCCTGCGCGTCCCGCAGCGGAACACCCGCGTACGCGGGCACACCCACGGCGGTGGCGATGCCCGGCACGACCTCGAAGGGAATCCCCTCCGCGGCGCAGGCCAGCATCTCCTGACCGGCGTCGGCGTCCAGACCCGGATCACCGGTCACCGCACGGACGACCCGCTTTCCGCCGCGCGCCGCCTCCATGACAAGATTGACCGCGTCCCTGAGTACGGGGATTCTGGCGGCTGTTGACGCATCGTCAACAACGGTCAGCTCAGGCGTGCTGACGCTCGCCCGCGCATGGCCGCGTACGACGTCGAGCACATCGGGCTCGGCGATCAGTACGTCGGCTCCCGCGAGGGCTTCGACAGCCCGCAAGGTCAGCAGTCCTGGGTCGCCGGGACCGGCGCCGAGGAAAGTGACGTGCCCGTGTGCCGAGAACGCCGAGGACGGGTTGGTGGTGGGGCTCAATGTGCTCGCTCCCCCATAAGACCGGCCGCACCCTTGGCGAGCATCTCGGACGCGAGTTCGCGACCGAGCGCGATGGCGTCGCCGTGCGACGTGGGTACGGGACCGGTGGTGGACAGCTGCACCAGCGTCGAGCCGTCGGTGGTACCGACGACCCCGCGCAGGCGCATTTCGGTGACAGCCTGCTCCTCGCCCAACAGGTCGGCGAGCGCACCGACAGGTGCGCTGCAGCCGGCCTCCAGGGCGGCGAGCAGAGAACGCTCGGCGGTCACGGCGGCCCGGGTTGCCGGGTCGTCGAGTTCCGCGAGCCGGGCGGCGAGGCGCGCGTTATCCGCGGCGCACTCGATCGCCAGCGCCCCCTGGCCGGGGGCCGGCAGGACGAAGTCCACCGACAGGAAGTCGGTCACCTCGTCCGCCCTTCCGACGCGGTTCAGCCCGGCGGCGGCGAGAACCACCGCGTCCAGCTCCCCGCTCCGTACATATCCGATCCGGGTGTCGATGTTCCCCCGGATCGGCACGGTCTGTATGCGCGTGTGGTGCGCTCGGGCGTACGCGTTCAGCTGCGCCATCCGGCGCGGCGAACCGGTCCCGACCCTGGCGCCATCGGGCAGCCGCTCGAAGGGCAGCCCGTCCCGCGCCACCAGGACGTCCCTCGGGTCCTCACGCAGCGGAATCGCCGCGAGCAGGAGGTCGTCGGGCTGCGCGGTGGGAAGGTCCTTGAGCGAGTGAACCGCGAAGTCCACCTCGCCGCGCAGCAGCGCCTCCCGCAACGCGGCGACGAACACCCCGGTGCCGCCGATCTGTGCGAGAGCCTCCCGGGAGGTGTCCCCGTACGTGGTGATCTCGACGAGCTCGACGGGACGGCCGGTCAACTGGCGCACCGCCTGAGCCACTTGCCCCGACTGGGCCATGGCGAGTGCGCTTCGCCTGGTCCCGAGTCTCAGTGCCCTCTCGGTCATACTCGCCCTCGGTTCTTGACGTCAGCGTCATTCATGTCGGCCCGGCTGACGGAGGCGACCGTCTCCGGGTCGAGGTCGAAGAGTGTCCGCAACGCGTCGGCGTACCCGGCGCCTCCGGGCTCGCTCGCGAGCTGCTTCACCCGCACGGTGGGCGCGTGAAGGAGCTTGTCGACGACACGGCGGACGGTCTGATTGATCTCCGCGCGCTGTTTCTCGTCCAGGGCGGGCAGCCGCCCTTCGAGCCGGGCGATCTCACCCGCCACGACATCGGCGGCCATGGTGCGCAGCGCGACCACGGTCGGCGTGATGTGCGCGGCACGCTGGGCCGCGCCGAAAGCGGCGACCTCGTCGGAGACGAGATGCCGTACCTGGTCGACATCGGCGGCCATCGGCGCGTCCGCGGACGCCTCGGCGAGCGACTCGATGTCGATGAGCCGTACCCCGGGGATCCGGTGCACCGCGTGGTCGATGTCGCGCGGCATGGCGAGATCGAGCAGCGCGATACGCACCGGGGCACTCCCGGCCGTTCCACCGGGCGAGGCGATACGTATCCGCCGCCCCGCGTTCTCCACCCACGCCCCGTGCTGCGCCAGCGCCTCGGCCGAATGCTCAAGCCCTACGGGACACCCGTCGGCGGGTCCGGCCGCGGAGCTGATCTCGGCACGGTCCGGCCCGGCGGCGCCGGAGCCCTGCGCCGCGCCGGGTTGTTCCGGGTCACCGGACCGGACGGCGCCGGAGCGCTCGCCCGGAGCACCGCCGAGCGGCGGCACGCCGGTCGCGGCATCACCCGGGCCTGCGGAGCCGGAGCGCCCGGCCGTACCGGAGGGCGCGCTGGACGGGACGGCACCACCGGCACCGGGTGCGGCATCGGGGCCCGGACCCTCGGCGGGCGCTCCGGCGTCCCCGGCGGGCGACCCGCCCGGGGCGGGCGCCACGGAGCGGTCGTGTATCCGGCCGTCCCGCACGGCCGCCGCCGCCAGCCGGGCCACCAGGCTGCCGTCCGGCGCCCGGAGATGATCGTTGCGCGAGCCCTGTGGGAGGTCATCGGGCAGCGGGTCCGTCCCCGGGTCCGGGCCGGCCGGGGCCGTACGCGTATCGGCACGCGTATCGGCACGCATGTCAGTACGCGACACCGAGCCCGCAGCTGCCGGGCCGGTATCCGGGGACGCGTCGGTGCGCGGGGACGCGCCGGTCTCCAGGGACGCCTCGTCCACGTCCGCCGCCGCCCGCCCCGCCAGCGCCTCCACCACCGCGTCCGCGGTCAGTACGAGCCCGGTGGCACCGGTGCAGGACACCACCACATCGGCACGTGTCAGTTCCTGGGCCACCGCGGCCATCGGGACGGCCCGGACCGCCATCCCGCCGTCCTGCGCAGGCCCCGCGAGCACCGAGGCCAGCCGGGTCGCCCGGTCGAGGGTGCGGTTGGCGATCACCAGCTCCCGCACGCCGAGCCGCGCCAGCGTCGTAGCGGCGAGCGAGGACATGGATCCCGCGCCGATCACGAGCGCGCGCTTGTGCGCGGCCCAGGACTCGACATCGGCGCCGTCCGCGAGCTGTTCGAGGCCGAAGGTGACGAGCGACTGCCCGGCCCGGTCGATCCCGGTCTCGCTGTGGGCGCGCTTGCCGACCCTCAGGGACTGCTGGAAGAGGTCGTTGATCAGCCGGCCGGCGGTGTGCAGATCCTGCCCGCGCGCCAGGGCGTCCTTGATCTGTCCGAGGATCTGTCCCTCGCCGACGACCATGGAGTCCAGCCCGCAGGCCACCGAGAAGAGATGGTGGACCGCCCGGTCCTCGTAGTGCACATACAGATAGGGGGTCAGTTCCTCAAGACCCACCCCGCTGTGCTGCGCCAGCAGCGTGGACAGCTCGGCGACACCCGCGTGGAACTTCTCCACGTCGGCGTACAGCTCGATGCGGTTGCAGGTGGCGAGCACCGCCGCCTCCGCCGCGGGCTCGGCCGCCAGCGTGTCCTGGAGGAGCTTGGCCTGCGCGTCCGTAGACAGCGACGCCCGCTCCAGCACGCTCACCGGCGCGCTGCGATGGCTCAGTCCGACGACCAGGAGGCTCATGCCGGCATCACGGCGGGCATGTCCCCGTCAGGTCCCTTCCGGGCCGCGGCAGCGGCGGCAGCCGCCGCTTCAGCAGCCGCTTCGGCAGCCGCCTCGGCCAGGGCCTCGGCCTCCTCGCCCGCCTTCCGCTGCTCGTGGAAGGCGAGGATCTGGAGTTCGATCGAGAGGTCGACCTTGCGCACATCGACACCGTCCGGCACGGACAGAACGGTGGGCGCGAAGTTCAGAATGGAGGTCACCCCGGCCGCGACGAGCCGCTCGCACACCTGCTGCGCGGCGCCCGCTGGGGTGGCGATGACCCCGATCGACACCCCGTTGTCGCTGATGATCTTCTCCAGCTCACCGGTGTGCTGTACGGGCATCCCGGCGACCGGCTTCCCGGCCATCGCCGGGTCCGCGTCGATCAGCGCGGCGACCCGGAAGCCCCGGGAGGCGAACCCGCCGTAGTTGGCGAGGGCGGCACCGAGGTTACCGATACCGACGATCACCACGGGCCAGTCCTGGGTCAGCCCCAGCTCACGGGAGATCTGATAGACGAGGTACTCCACGTCGTACCCGACACCCCGGGTGCCGTACGACCCGAGATACGAGAAGTCCTTGCGCAGCTTCGCGGAATTGACCCCCGCCGCGGCGGCCAGCTCCTCGGAGGAGACCGTGGGCACGGACCGCTCGGACAGCGCGGTCAGCGCCCGCAGATACAGCGGAAGCCGGGCGACGGTGGCCTCGGGGATTCCTCGGCTGCGGGTCGCCGGTCGGTGATTTCGGCCAGTTGCCACGGTGCTCCTGCGGGATGAGCGGGGCTCTAGGCGGCCGTGTGTCGCAAGACCGCCCCGTCGAATGCAGGCTATGTCTTTGTGAACGCGTGCACAAAGATGGTGTCCGTTTTGTCCGAGCAAAGTGATCGGGGTCACGCGTTCTGATCGCGTAAACCTGGAACCTCGGACCGCGCCGACCCGTTCACGCACCGAAGGGGGCAAAACAGCACACTCTCCTCACCCATACGCCCCCGAGACCGCTCTACTGTGCCCTGTCCCCATCAGGTCCCGATAGAGCCATGACAGCGACAGAACGACGGGCAGCCGTCCCGCCGGCGCCCGATGGCGACGACAGGCAGCCGGCCTGAGGCACCCCACGGCCCGGACGGCACCCCGGCGACAGCGGCCCGGCACCGGCTCCCGGCGAGGCCATCGCGCTCCCGTTCACACGCCGAGCGCGCGCCGCAGCCGCCCGGCATCGACCTTCCAGAAGGTGTGCTGCTCCCCGTCGACCAGCACCACCGGAATCTGCTCCCAGTACGCCCGGTGCAGCGCCTCGTCCCGGGTGATGTCCTTCTCCTCCCAGGACGCACCGGTCTCATCGCACACCTCCTCGATCACGGCGCGCGCGTCGTCGCACAGATGACACCCGGGTTTCCCGATCAGCGTCACCACGCGGTCGCCCGCCTTCTTCCTCGTACGCCACAGCACAGGACTCATGAGCCCATTCTCCGCCCACTCCCGGCCGGCCGTGCGGCCCCTCCGGGCACCCGCGGCGGAAGATCCCGTACGGGGACCTGCGAGGTCCCCCGCGAGCCCCGCGGGGACCCGCCGGGACCCGCCGGGACCCGCGCGAGCCCCGGTACCGGCCCCCGGGCAGGAGGCGCCGGGTCCCGTCTCCGGCCGGGACACGCCCGTGCGGCACGCCCGGGATCCGACCGGTGTACGGGCACGGGCCGGCACCCCCGCCGAACCGGCCAACCGGTGGGTCGCACCCGCAGGTTCGCCGTACGGGCCGGCCGGTCCGCTTAACAGACGGGCCGCCCAGAGTTCACGCCCCCGCATTCCCGGCGTGTCGGGAAGTACCGAACAGACTGGCTATGCTCGCCGTATGGCCGCACTGGGATGGCTCACCCCACGTAGACGCTCCGCCACCGCACGGAGCGTCCTGGCAGGCGAGGCGGCAGCCGAGGCAGCGCGCAAGAATTCACAAGAGCTAGAACCGGCCATTTCGGCGGACGAGCCCGGAGGGCCCGATGTGCCCTCGGAAGCCGCGGAGAGCGGGGAATCCTCCGCGCCGCCCTTCCCCGTCGAGGGCGACGACCGCGCCGCGGCCTTCTTCGACCTCGACAACACCGTGATGCAGGGCGCCGCGCTCTTCCACTTCGGCCGGGGCCTGTACAAGCGGAAGTTCTTCGAGCGCAGCGAGCTGGCGAGGTTCGCCTGGCAGCAGGCGTGGTTCCGGCTCGCGGGCGTCGAGGACCCGGACCATATGCGCGATGTCCGCGAGTCCGCCCTCTCCATCGTCAAGGGCCATCGCGTCTCCGAGCTGATGAGCATCGGCGAGGAGATCTACGACGAGTACATGGCCGACCGGATCTGGCCAGGCACCCGCGCGCTCGCCCAGGCCCACCTCGACGCGGGCCAGAAGGTCTGGCTGGTGACCGCCGCCCCGGTGGAGACCGCGACGATCATCGCCCGCCGTCTCGGGCTGACCGGCGCCCTCGGCACGGTCGCCGAATCCGTCGCGGGCGTCTACACCGGCAAGCTCGTCGGCGAGCCGCTGCACGGCCCCGCCAAGGCGGAGGCGGTCCGCGCGCTGGCAGCCGCCGAGGGCCTCGAACTGGCGCGCTGTGCGGCGTACAGCGATTCGCACAACGACATCCCGATGCTGTCGCTCGTAGGACATCCATACGCGATCAACCCGGACACGAAACTGCGTAAACACGCGCGCGAGCGCGAGTGGCGGCTGCGCGACTACCGGACAGGCCGCAAAGCGGCCAAGGTCGGCATCCCCGCCGCGGCCGGCGTCGGCGCCATCGCGGGAGGTACGGCCGCCGCCGTGGCCCTCCACCGTCGCCGGCGCTGACCCTCCCGGCAGAAACGCACCGTGTGCGCCGGACGCGCCGCATCCGCGAAGAGTCGGATCGTGAACGAATCTGATCAGCAGGTGCTCACTATCTGCTACTTCTTTGGTCGTAGAGAGATCACAGAAGCGACGTAATCGATGATTTGAGCAACTGGGTGTAGCACTGCCTGTACGAAGCGTTATTCTCCTCAGACGCATACGGGATCCCACCAGTCGTCGTCACGACGGGTGAACCGTCCCGCTACTGCACGTGATGGAAGCTCTGCCTCTGGGAGTCCCGTGTACCCACACGTCGGGGTTGACGCCTCGGGCCTGGCTACGCTCCGCGCGACGGTCCTCGACCACTTGCGCGGTTTCGTCCCCACCGCGTACGCCGTCCCCGCCCTCGCCATGCCCCGCATTGCCACCGGCGGCCACGCCGCCCCCCTCTACGCCCTGGCCGACGGCTTCAAGGAGGGGTCGGCCCGCAGCACCGTCGGCACCGTCGTCGATGGGAGGCGGCCGGGAAGCGGGCGTGGTGTCGCGAGACGGAGCAGCCGGACCGGCTCGGGCGCCCCGTCGGCCGCCCGCCGCCCCACCGCCGACAGCGACAGCGCCCGCATGATGGAACTGGTCGAGCGCGCGCAAGCGGGCGAGGCCGAAGCCTTCGGCCGGCTCTACGACCAGTACAGCGACACGGTCTACCGCTATATCTACTACCGCGTCGGCGGAAAGGCGACAGCGGAGGACCTCACCAGCGAGACGTTCCTGCGCGCCCTGCGCCGGATCTCCACCTTCACCTGGCAGGGCCGTGACTTCGGCGCCTGGCTGGTCACCATCGCCCGCAATCTGGTCGCCGACCACTTCAAGTCCAGCCGGTTCCGGCTGGAAGTGACCACCGGCGAGATGCTCGACGCCAATGAGGTCGAGCGCAGCCCCGAGGACTCCGTCCTGGAGTCCCTCTCCAACGCCGCGCTGCTCGAAGCGGTGCGGAAACTCAATCCTCAGCAGCAGGAGTGCGTGACCCTGCGCTTCCTGCAGGGCCTGTCGGTCGCGGAGACAGCCAGAGTCATGGGCAAGAACGAGGGTGCGATCAAGACCCTCCAGTACCGTGCCGTACGAACCCTGGCCCGCCTCCTGCCCGACGACGCCCGCTGACCTAACCCAACTCACCATCGGTGACGCCTCAATGACGCACTGGTCCGATCATCCTCCGCGCGTAACCCAAGTGCCGCGACGCTCGTTGTGCGGGATGCAGGCTCCCTGTGGTCACGCCATGCCCGCAGCCACTCACTCGATCGTGTGGATGTGCTCAAGGCGTGCAACCTTCCAGACCCCCAGGGGAGTCGATCGTCATGACGAGAGGAGGTGCCGCCAGTGATCGCGAACGTATCGGCCCACCGGCGGGCGAACGCCTTCGCCCAGGCCATGGAAGATCAGGCGGCCGGACAGCCGGATGATTCGGTCGAACAGACCGGACAGACGCGGCTGTTGGCTCTGGCGACCGGCCTCGGCGAGCTGCCGAGGCCGGAAATGGATCCCGAGGTCAAAGTGGTGCAGCGGGCACAGCTCGTTGCCGCCATGGAGGCCATGCTCCAGGAAGGCACGGCCTCGGGGAGCGCATCCCCGGACCCTACGGTGCCCGAGCAGCGGAAGTCGGGCCGAGGCGCACACCGGGCCTCCCCGCTCCGCAAGCTCCGACCGCGCTCCCGCTGGTCAAAGGGGATCGCAGCCGGCGGTCTGACCGTCGGTGTCGCCGCGGGAGCCTTCAGCGGGGTCGCCGCTGCCAGTTCCGACGCCCTTCCCGGTGATTCGCTGTACGGGCTCAAGCGGGGCATGGAGGACATCCGGCGCGGTATGGCCGACGGTGACTCCAACCGCGGCGAGCTGTACCTCGACCAGGCGTCCACCCGCCTCAGCGAAGCCCGCCGCCTCATGGAGCGCGGCCGGGCGGGCGATCTGGACCATGAATCGCTGAGCGAGATCCGCCGCGCGCTCAACGGCATGCGCCACGACGCGTCGGAGGGCCACCGGCTGCTCCACGAGGCATATGAGCGCGACGGCTCACTCGGCCCGATCCAGAAGCTCAATTCGTTCTCCCGCGCCCACCGCGACGCGTGGAACGGACTGCGTGACCGGCTCCCGGTCCAGCTCACAGACGTCGGAAACCAGGTGAACCACGTCTTCGACGCCATAGACCAAGAGGTCGGCCCGCTCCAGTCCCTGCTGCCCAGCCCACCGGACCAGGGCCGCGGCGACTCCAGGCGCCCCGGCACCGCGTCCCAGGACACCGGCAGTACGACGTCCTCCCCCGGCGGTGGTACAAAACCCCCCGCCTCCGAGGCACCCGACACCCGCCCCGGCTCCACCCCGGCCAAACCCCGCCCCTCGGCCTCCGCCCCACCCACGAGCGACGGCCTCCTCGGCGGCAACCCCGGCGGGCTCTTCGACCCACCGCCCAACAGCACCCCGCCCCCGCCCGCGGCCAACGAACCCGCACCCAACGAGCCCCCTGCGGACATCACCATCCCCCCGCTGCTCCCAGGCATCCTCCCCGGCCTCGGCCTCAGCGCCGAGGACGACCCCTCCTGACCACCCGACTCACCACCCGGCGGGGCTGGCCCACCCCCAGCCCCGCCGCCATCTCCCAGCCCTGCCGGCGTTTGAGG
>NZ_JBSGUP010000233.1:0-11446 GCF_053607985.1 Streptomyces sp. NPDC055078 | reverse complement strand
CGTCCAGGCCGCGCTGGCACCCGTCGTGGGAGCCGACCAGGTGGCCCGCGTGCTGGGCCGGATCGCCGCCGCGATGTCGCTTCAGCCCACGCACGTCAACGGCGATCCGGCGCTGATCGTCCGCCTCGGCGGCGAGATCGACACCGTCCTGGCGCTGCGCGTCGACGACGGCCGCGTCACCGGGCTCTACGCCGTACGCAACCCCGAGAAGCTGTCGCGTCTGGACCAGGAAACCACCCTGCGCCGCTGAGCGGGCCCGGGGCCCTGAGGCGGGGGAACCGGGACCCCTGAGGCGCCGGAGAACGAGCCGACCAGGGAGGCCCCTCGCCTACCGCTGCCCGCCCGGCACCGCCGCGCCCCGGCGCCGCCCGTGCAACTGGAGGAAGAGCGCGGCCATCGACTCCTCCGGGCCGCACTCGAACCGCTTCACCACCTTGCCGAGCGGATTCCACAGCCGCCCATCGGGCATCCGCACACCCAGGGGCTGCCCGAACAACTCCCGCTGCTCCGGCCCCAGATCAGCCCAGGCGCCACCGGCCCGCCGCACCATGACCTCTCCGGCGTACCCACCGAGCCCGAACAGCGTCTCGGCCACCCGGCCCCGCTCGTTCCCGGCCCGTCTGAGGCCGTCCACCACGAAGTCCACGACGCGCAAGCTCTTGACCGAATAGTCGAGCGGCAGTCGCGCCCGTGCGTTGACGCGTTCGACGAACTCCGCGACGTAGTGCCGCATCTGAGGTGCCGCAGGTACCGGGTCGACGATCGGATGCATCAGTACTCACCTTCCTCACTGTGGCTCGAACCGCAGAAGGCGGTCCCTCAGTTCAAGCGTCCGGAACCCGGCGGGTATCACCCGGGGATGGTGTGGTGGCCGTCAGGGGTGGGAAGTGCCCGGCGTATACGACGCCTTCCAGAGGGCGCAGTGTGCGGAACCCGGCGCGGGACGGGAGGGCGGAATCTGACGGAGGTGAACCCATGTGGGTTTACGAAACGGGGAACTGACCACCGCCGCGCGCGAGGCGGAGCTGAGCAGAGCAGTCACCGAAGCGCAGTCGGGAGACGAAAGGGCCTTCGCCACCGCGTACTTGTTCGTCCAGCCGACGCTGCTCAGCTATCTGTACGGACTGGTGGGAGCCGACGCGGAGGATGTCGCCTCCGACACCTGGCTGGACATCACCCGGGACCTGGGCCGATTCCATGGCCAGGGCGCCGGATTCCGCGCCTGGGCCATCCGTATCGCGCACAACAGGGCCATCGACCATCTGCGCAGAAGGCGCAGCCGGCCTCGCGCGGCACTGTTGACCGAGGAAGCGTACGAGTTGGCAGGCCCCCAGGACACCGCCCGGGACGCGCTGGAACTCATCTCAACGCGCCACACCCTGACACTGATCGCGACACTGCCTGACCGTCAGGCACAAGCGGTCCTGCTCCGCACGGTCATCGGGCTCGACGGTGTCACGGCGGCGCGGGTTCTGGACATCCGGCCGGGGGCGGTCCGGTCGGCCGCACACAAGGGGCTGAAGCAGTTGGCACGGCAACTCGCGGAGGCCGACCAAGGACAGTGAGCGTAAGGCGGGCCGGACATCAGGAGTGGCACCAGGGTCCGGCCCGCGACCCTGGCTGAAGCCGGGGACCGACAGGGGCTCCTCAGACGTGAACGGTGCCCCCGGCGCTTTCGAGCCGGGGCACCAGCAGTGTGCGGACCAGCGAGGACTACCAAGGCCGGATTCCCTGGTCGAACAAGCGAAACTCCTCCGCCCGATTCAGAAAGCGTGCCGTGCCCATCCCCCACAGCGAGGTGTCCCCGAGCGGGCATTCATCACCATCGGCTCGGAGGAGCCGACAGAGGAACTCCACCATGCCGCAGTCGTACCGGGACCATCGCACGGAGCTGCGATCGAAGATCACAACGGGCCATTCATCCGGATTCTCCGCAGACGCGTCCCAGCACAGAGTGTCGGCGCTCGCGTCGGACCCCCATGAGATCAGACGAGGTTCGGCGCATACATCGAAACTTCTACGAGGCTCCCCCTGCCAGGTGCGGCGCGCGTGCCTTGTCTCAGCCGACATGTCATCGCCAGTACCGTGCTCACTCCATGACTCCGGCTCCAGGATGCCAAGACACCCCTCTATGACACCGGGGCCATAGACCGCCATGAACTGCTGGAAGTCGGCAGGAAAAGCCGTGCCCCAGGACGCCGAGATCTCGTCCCAGTCGATTGCCTCCGTCGATTGCCCCTCCGGTACGGGGAGCACAGAGCGAAGAGCCTCCAAGTGCGTCAATCCATGCCTCCGGCTTGAGGGCAGTTGCGTCCGATTCTGGCCACTCCAAGGGCATTTCGACTGGCGCCCATGGCGCGAAGACACCGCAAGGCACCAGCCGGAATGGGGATGTCAGACCTGATCCCAAGGGTCGTCGAAACCCTGCGCCCACAGACGACGCTCCTCAGCCAGCCTCAGATAGCGCGCACCGCTCACACCCCACAGCGAGGTTCCCCCGAGGGGAGGCTCGTCGAAGTCAGCCTGAAAGAGCCGACAGAGAAACTCGACCATGCCGAAGTCGTACCAGGACCACTTCCCGAAACTACGCCCCCAGACGACGACGGGCCACTCGTCCGGGTTGTCTCCCGACGCATCCCAGCACAACAGATCGGCGACTGCGTCGACCCCCCACGAGATCAACCGAGGGGCGTTGGTCACATCGAACGTGCCACGCTCCATCCGCCACGTGAGCCGGGCCGTCTTCGTCTCGGGCGTGATCCCCTGGCCAGCCTGGTGCTCGTACCAGGGCTCCGGTTCCAGAATGTTCAGGAAGTCATCAATGCCACCAGGGCCGTAGACCTCCATGAACTGCCGGTAGTCGGCAGGCAGAGCCGTGCCCCAAGACGCCGAGATCTCCTCCCAGTCGATCGCATCCATCGATTGCCCCTCCGGTACGGGGAGCATCGAGCGAAGATTTTCCAGGTTTGTCACCGCTCACCTCCGACGGGTATGGGTACCCCGGTATTTTGGTCATTGTACCGACCCAAATTACTCCCGTTGAGCAGTTCGTTGGGAATGGTCACATTGAACTTCATGCCCACGGAGTTGTCGTTGTTGAAACCGTAGGCGTGCATGTTGATTGACTCGGCCACGGTCCGGTTTCCCTTGTACTTTGGCGTGACCTTGTAATACACCGTCATTCCTGCATCCACCGCGTCCTTCACCATGATCTCGTATGTGCGCATGGTCTTGATGGTGGAGCCGCTCTGGAAGGTGTTCGCGCCCCGCGAACAGGTGGTGATGTTCCTCAGATCCGTTCCCGAACCGGTCAGTTCCGCTGCCAGTAGATGGCAGGCGTTTATGTGAAGCTTGGGGGGATTCATTCCATTGTGCCTTGCTGTCCTCTGCGCCCACCGGTATCCGGGCGGAGCTATATCTTGTACTTCCGGCGAGCTTCCCCTGCTTTTGTTCTGCGCCAGATAGTCCTCGGTCAGACACGCCTCCATACCGGTGGCCCGGCCGCCGTGCTTCTTGTCGGTGTCGCCGAGGTTGAGCCAGCCACCGCCACCGGCATTGCATCCCGCGTCTCCGCGCGGCGAGAAGGGCTTCGGACCGAAGGTGTCGAAGAGCCGGTCAACGGCCGTGTCCACCGGGCTCTCGTACCCGAGGGCCCAGCTCCCCAGCTCCACAACCGTGCCCACAGGGTTACGTTTGGCTCCGAACTTGACCGCGTTCTTGCCCCATTTCTTCGCGTCGCCGAGGAGGTCACCCCACCCGTAGTCGTGACCGTCGAGTTCGACACCGCTGACAGGGTTCCCGCCGGTGAAGGCATACCGGTTGCCCGTATACGGGTCGCTGCCCAGACCCATATCGGCCAGCGCCCCGTTGTACATGTCCCGGCTGGTGAACCGGTTCAGGCCGGGGCTGTAGTCGCGGAAGCCCATGTCGTACGTCCCCGACGAGGCGTCCCAGCGCTTGGCGTTGTAGCGGTAGGGGTTGTAGGCATCCTTGGCGGGGTTGCCGGGATCGGGTTTGTCGATGCCGGTGAAGTCGCCGGGGTCGTCGGAGCCGTAGGCCGAGTAACCGTACGTGGCCTTGGCGTTGCCGTTGGCGTCGGTGAGGGTCTCGACGTCCGAGTGGCTGTTGTAGCCGTAGAAGCCGGACTCGGTGGTGCCGTCGGTGTTGTGCTTGACCTGGGAGAGGCGCTCGCCCCAGGGGCTGTACTGGTACGACTTGCTGAGGGCGCCCGCGACCTCCTCGTTGAGGACTTCGCCGGACAGGCCGAGGTAGGTGTAGTCGGTGGTCCTGGTGCCCTCGGTGGTGGAGGCGGTGCGGTCGAGCGGGTCGAAGGCGTACGTGGTGGACTGCATCGTCCCCGTCGGGGTCCGCTTCTGGGACTCGGTGACATGGTCAAAACCGTCGTACACATTGCGCTCGACGACCTCGCCGCCCCGGGTGACCGAGTTCTGCCGGCCGAAGGGGTCGTAGGAGTAGGCCGAGGTGGCGCCCGAAGCGGTCGCGGAGGCCAGGCGGTTGCGGTCGTAGGTGAAGGTGGTGGCGGTGCCCTTGACGTTCTGGCTGACGACGTTGGCGTTGTCGTCGTGGAAGTAGGTGTCGGTGCCCGCGCCGTGGCCGGTACGTACCGATCGGGCGAGCCGGTCGGCGGGGTCGTAGGTGTAGTCCGTGGTGGATTCGAGGGAGGACGTGTGCTGGTCGGCGCTCATCCGCCGCGCGATGTCCTGGGCCTTGTTGCCGTTGGCGTCGTAGCCGTAGGTGTGCGAGGAGACGAGGGTGCCGTTGGGCTTCTTCTCGATCTGGGTTCTGACCGCGCCGTTGAGGTAGTAGGTGTGGTCGAGGGTGTTCTGGTTGGCCTTGGTCTCCTGGAGCTTGAGGCCCCGGGCGGTGTAGGTGTAGGAGGAGACCTTGGGGGCGGGGTCGGTGGCCGAGCGGCCGACCGAGACGGTCGACACCAGGTCGCGCAGGTCGTAGGTGTAGGCCGCGTACTGGTCGGGGTGGGTGACGGTGGTGGGCCTGCCGTTGGCGTCGTAGGTGTAGGAGGTCGACTTCTTCTCCTGGCCCGCCAGGGCCTCGGTCACCTTCGACACCCGGTTGAGCGCGTTGTACAGGACGGTGTAGGCGTCGACCTTGGTGCCCGTCGAGGTGTCGTCGATCGACGTCATATTGCCGTTGACGTCATAGGCGTAGGCGAAGGTGCGCTTCTCGTCGTCCGTCTCGCCGGTGGTGGTGCGGACCAGTTTGACGGCGTCGGCGACGACCGCGCCCGCCGCGTTCTGGGAGAGCTGGAGCTTGGCCTTGTTGCCCTGGGTCAGGGCGAAGGAGCCGAGCGACACCCAGGTCCCCGCGCCGGTGCTCTGGTTCCTGGTGATGTCCGTCGTGGTGTTGTCGGCCTTGGTGAGTGTGTACTTCGCCGCTGTCGCCGCGCCGCTGACCTGCGGGTACTTCACATAGGCGGTGTAGGTGCCGTCCCTGGGGACATTGAGGTTCCAGGTGAAGGCGTCACCGCCGGCTCCGGCGCTGTGGACCTGGTGGTCGTAGCCGTGCTGCCCGGTGGCGGTGGCCTTCGTCCAGGTGCCCGTGGCCGAGGTGCTCTGCGCGTCGGAGTTGTCGACCACGACGACCGCGCTGCCGACTGGCACGCCGTCGTCCGTCTTGGCCTTCAGTTTCCCGTCCGGGTAGTACGACCAGCCCATGGTCCGCGACGCGGTGCCGTTCGCGGAGGCGATCGTCCGGGCGGTCTGCTGCCCCAGTTCGTTGTAGTCGAAGGCGGTGGAGATGTCCCACGGGTCGGTGGACCTCTTCACCCAGCCGTTGTCGTAGTACTGGTGGTCCGTGTCGTTGCGGACCGTCTGTCCCTCGGAGGGCGGCAGCGAGGTCCTGGTCACCCGGCCCACGGCGTCGTACGACGTCTCCGTGTAGACGCGCTGGTTGTGCCGGGGGTCGGCCGGGTCGTACGGCAGGTACCGGCGTACCGGCCGGTTCAGTGCGTCGTAGGTGGTCTCCGAGGTGAAGTCGTCGGGTGCGGCCGTGTTCACCCCGCGCGGGCTGATCTGCCTGGTCGCGTTGCCCACCTGGTCGTACTCGTACCGGGCCGTCCGGTGGGTGGTGCCTTCATAGGGGGTGCGGACCTCGGTCTGTTTGCCGCGCTCGTCGTAGGCGATGTGGGTGGTGTTGTTCTCCTGGTCGGTGGTCTCGGTGACGAGCGAGTCCTTGTCGTACTTCCGCGAGGTGGACTTGCCGGCGGCGTCCGTGACCGTGGTGACCCGGTGGTCGAGGTCGTACGCCGTCTTCGTGGTGAAATCGGTCGGGTCGGTGGTGGCGTTCTTCTTCGGGTCGGTGACGGTGGTGAGGTTGCCGACGCCGTCGTACGCGTACGAGACCTTGTCACCCGCCGAGTTGGTGACGCTCACGAGCTGGTGGAGCTGGTCGTAGGCGTTGACGGTCTTGAAGTCGTCGGGGTCGGTCGTGGTCAGGGTGCCCTTGGGCTCGGTTGTGGTGCGGAGGTTGCCGACCTTGTCGTAGGTGTAGAGGGACGTGCGGACGGCGGCAGTGGCGCTGTCCCGCGGCGCCGTCGCCTCCGTGATCTGGTCCGTGTCGTCGTAGACCGCCGTGGAGACGGCCCCGTTGGGAGCGGTCGACGTGGTGACGTTGTCATTGGCGTCGTAGACCGGAGCCGGGGTGGTGATCAGCACTCCGCCCTGCTGGTCCTTGGGTTCCTTGTGGACCAGCGGACGCCCGTAGACGTCATAGGTCTGGGTGGTCTTCTTGCCCAGGGCGTCGGTGACCTCGCGTACCTGGCCGCGCTCGTCGTAGGCGTACGTCGTCGCCTTGCCGAGCGCGTCGGTGGTCGTCGCCGGATACCCGTGGGGGCCGAAGGCGCTGTTGGTGGTCGGGTGTCCGTTGGCGTCGATGGCCCTGGTCAGCAGACCGTGCGCGTTGTACTCGTACTTCGTGGTGTAGTCGTCCGGTACGGAGGGGGTGGCGACGCCCTTCGGGTCGGTGACCCGGGTCGGATTGCCGAACGCGTCGTAGCCGAACTGCGAGGTGCGGCCCTCCGGCGAGGTCGTGCGGAAGAGATCGGCCGAGTAGCCGTCGACGCGGGTCTGGTACTCGTACGTCGTGGCGTTGGCCGGAGCCGAGCCCGGAGCCGTGCCGGGCGCGCAGTCCGATGCGGGCGGTACCCCGGCCCTGTTCTGCTCCGCGTCCCGTGTCCACAGCGGGTAGCCGGTCTTCTGGTCGTAGCAGTAGGCCGACTTGGCGCCGTTGGCCTCCTCCAGGTAGGTCATGTTGTTGTCGGTGTCCCAGGCGGACGTGGTGACCTGGGACTTGGCGTCGGTGTACCGGATGCCGCGCCCGAGGCCGTCCGTCACATAGGTCGATGCGTGGTTCTCGGCGTCGGTGACGGTGGTGTCGGTGTGGGTGGCGTCGGCGGTGTTCGCCGCGTAGGTGAAGCCGGTCGCGCCCTGGAGCCGGTCGGTGAGGGTCCTGGTGCGCCAGTTGTTCTTCGGGGCGGTGCCCGCGCCCGGGACGTGGTAGGCCAGCCCGGTCGCCTTGCCGCGCGGGTCGGTGGCCCTGACCAGCTTGACGTTCCGGTCGCTCTGGGCCGCGTCGTAGGTGAAGGCGAAGACCTTGGGCTGGGCGGAGCCGTCCCCGTCGGTGAGCTGCCCGAGCATTCCCTTGGTGGTGTAGTGGAAGGACAGTTTCCGGCCGGAGATGTCCGTCACGGACTTCACATGGTCGTAGATCCGGGGGTTGCTGAGGTTGGTGCCCGAGACCTTGGCGCCCGCGTCGTTGATGTACTCGTATGTCGCGTCGCCCTTCTCCCAGTAGTCGACGGTCAGCGACCTGCGGTGAGCGGGGTCGGTGACATACGTCAGGAACTTGACGGTCCGGTTGTTCGAGACGCGTTCCACATAGGTGAAGTCCTGGGTGTTGCCGTTCTTGTCGACCGTCTCCGTGAGATAGCCGTCGCAGCCGAAGAGGAAGCGGGTGCCGTCCGGCCGGGTGAGGGTCCAGGCGTCGGGAACGGAGTCCTGGGAGGGCGTGCAGCTCAGGCCCGTCTTCATGGTGAGCCGGTAGTGGACGCCTGCGGGGGCGTGCCAGGTGCCGTCCGGCTGCTTGCGGAACAGATGGGTGGTGCCGTCGCCGTCCATCAGACGGATCTCGGTGGGGTTGGTCCGCGGATGGAAGTCGAGCGGTGCGCCGAGCCGGATCGGGCCCGCCGCCTGCGCCGACCAGCCGTGGCCGAGGACCGTGTCCGAGGTGTCCTGGGAGTTGTACGCGAACCGGGCGAACGTGGTGAGGCCCCGGCCGGGGTTGGTGAAGGCGTTGTACGACCAGACACTGTTGCCCGCACCGAGGTTGTTCAGCAGCGTCGAACCGGCGCCGGTGTTCTTGCCGGTGTACGAGTAGTGCTTCTCCATGCCCAGGTGGTGGGCCTTCAGGTCCTCCACGGCCACGTCCTGCCTGAGCGGCGGAATCCCGCCGGGGCCGGCCGAAAGCCAGGTGCCGTCCGCGACCTTGCGGATGTCCCAGCCGATGTAGTGCTCGGTGCGCTCGTTGCCGGAACCGGTGATGTCGGGTGCGCGGATGTTCGCGTGGACGGTCGCCGACTTGCCGGGCAGCAGGGCCGGAACGGCGGTCCTGAGCTGGTTGGCGGCGGTGGTCACATCGGTGCCGTCGGGCAGCTTCCAGGTGTACGACAGCTCCCGCTCACCGGCCGCCCACGCGTGCCCCGTGGTGTTGGTGATGGTGACGTCCGCCGGGTAGTTGGTGTTGGTCGTCATACGGGCCGGGGTGTTCGGCGCGTAGTAGGTGTTCTCTGCGGTGGCGTCGACGTAGATCACCCGCAGCAGGGGGCGCAGCTGGTGGTCGGACGCGCCCGCGGAGAGGAAGAGGGAGCGCTCCTGCGGGCCGGTGGCACTCTCGTCGTGGAGTTTCACCAGGGCGCCGTGGTTGCTGATCGGGGTCTTCACCCAGTTCTGGGTGAGTCCGGTGGCGTCCCACCAGTGACGGCCGAGGTCGGTGTTGATGGAGGGCACGTAGTCGGCGACCGCCGCCGAGTGGTCACCGCCGGGGTGGGTCCACGCATGGGTGGCGTCGGCCTTGTTCCAGGTCGCGGTGGTGTCGGTGAAGTTCCTGGTCAGGCCGTGCAGGTCGTAGCGCGCCTTGGTGGTGCCGGTGCGTTCGGTCTGGGTCGACCAGAGGAACATCCGGCTTTCGAGTACGGTCGCGGTGGCCGGGATGGCGGTGGTGGGGAAACCGACGACCGCGCGCGTCTTGCCGTACGTGGCCGAGTTGTTGCCCACACTGAGCCAGTGCTGGCCGACCGTGCCCTGCTCGATGGTGTTGAGATTGGTCGCGGGGTGGGCCGAGGAGAGTGTGGTGTCGTGCTGGCCGGCCTGGATGAGCCGCATGGTGCGGCCCGCCTTGGGGACGGCGACGAGCCGGGTCGGTGAGCCGAGCAGATGTCCGTCCCGGGTTCTGACCGCGATCTGGTAGTAGTACACCCGGCCGACCTCCTCCGGACTGCTGTCCGGGGTCGGGACCGCGGTGGTGTCGGTGTAGTGGGTGGCCGTCTTGGCCACGGGCGCGACCCGGGTCGCGGCGGAGGGCGTGAACACCTGGTGGGTGGAGCGGTGGAGCTGGTACTCCACCAGGTCCTGGCCGGTGTCGCCGCTGGTGTTGTGGTAGGCGGGCCAGGACAGTTCGGGCCCGTTGCCGTGGATGACGGTGGGCGAGCGCAGTGAGGTGCCGACCTTGCCGAAGGTGACCGTCAGCCTCGGGATGGTGGAGGTCTCACCGCCGTAGTCGTAGTCCGCGGCCTCGTAGGAGGGGCCGCCGAGCGGTGCCGTGGCCGACTCGTTGACGGCCTTGATGACGAAGCCGTGGTTGGCGGTGCCGCTGACCCACTTCTGGACGGTGTCGGCGACGGCGAAGTTGTGCCAGGCGTTGTGTTCGCCGATGTCCTTGCGGATCTGGGCGGCGTTGACCAGCCGTACGGCGTCGGCCATGGTCCGCCGGGACGCGTCTCCGGTGTCCCCGACGGTGATCCTGCCCGTGTCGCCCTTGGTGAAGTCGATCTGCGTCGTGCCGAGCCGGTGCCATCCGGGGCTGCCGGTGGACTGGTTGAGCGTGAAGTGCTGGGTCGGCTCGGCCGAGGTGACGGTGTACGGCGCGGCGGTGGCGCCGTCCGCCTGCGGGGTGGTGTACGCCTCGACGCGATAGTCGGCGGTCTCGGGGACATGCGGCTGGAAGGTGTACGACTCGCCGGTCGCGGCGTTCTTGTTGTACGTGTAGTCACCGCCCACGCCCGTACCGCTGACGCGGGGCCACTCCCCCACGGCGGCCGTCCCGTGGTCGCCGTCGTCGATCTGGACGGAGGTGGCGGACTGTTCACCCGCCAGCGCGCTGGTGTTCTGCCAGGTCGCCGTGGCCTCGTTCCAAGCACCCGTCGCCCGGTGGACCTCCACGTCCACGTTGGTGGAGCTTGTGGTGTGGACCTGGTCGTAGTACAGGCTCAGCCGAGCCGCGTCGATCTTCGAGCCCGCGGGTATCTCGTCCAGCGGGAACTTGATCAGGGAGCGGGCGATGCCCGACGCGCTGGTCTTGCCGACCGCCATCTCCCAGGTGCCGTGGTAGTTGGTGGCCGGATGGTCCGAGCGGACCATCACATCCTGCGAGGTCCCCGCCGACGGCGCGATCGTGATGGTCGGGTCGATGACCACCGGATACCGCCGCTCGGGCGCGGCCAGCCACCGGGCGTCCGGGGTGAGCGTGACGCGCCACCTCTTGCCGTCCCGGCTGAGCTTCTGCGAAACCTTCCGGCTGAACGACGTGCCGTACGGCGATGTCCGGTCCTTACGGCTGTCGGTCATGAAGGCGGGCGGGATCACCAGCACCGGGTGGGCGGGGTCCTCGCCGAAGACGGCGATCGAACCATCCGGGCGTTCCCTGGGCCGGAGCGCCCCCGCGTCGAGGGTGAAGACGTACGTGGCCGGTTTCGCGGGCCGTTTCGCCAGGGTGATGTTCTCCTTCACCCGGCCCGCGCCCACCTGGTACGACACATC
This sequence comes from Streptomyces sp. NPDC055078, assembly GCF_053607985.1. NCBI lineage: Bacteria > Bacillati > Actinomycetota > Actinomycetes > Kitasatosporales > Streptomycetaceae > Streptomyces > Streptomyces sp. NPDC055078. Next base: position 377 of record NZ_JBSGUP010000233.1, on the reverse strand, counting down.
GGCACCGGCGGCCAGGCCACGGTAGGTGACGGTGTCGCCCTGGGCGGTCGGCCGCACCCCCTGGGCGGCGCCCCGGAGTCCGAGAGTGACCGTATGGCCGTCGGCGGTCCGAAAGCGCATCAGCTTCGCCGGGTCGGAACCGAACCAGCTTCGGCCGGTGTTCGTGGTGTTGGCGAAGACGAATCCCTTGTCCTTCGTCGCCCGCACGGCGGTGTCGATGGGCTTCCAGGCCGCTCCCGACCGATACGAGTCCGGGGTGGCCGATAACTCCGCCTCCACCCGCCCGTCCGACAACTGCCAGAATCTGGCTTGGGGTGTGCGGTGCCCGGCCAGTTCCTTGATTCGTTTCGCCGGTGGCGACTTCTTGCCCTTCGGCC
>NZ_JBSGUP010000232.1:0-11513 GCF_053607985.1 Streptomyces sp. NPDC055078 | reverse complement strand
CACCGACACCGGCCGGTCCGCCGCTTCGGGCGGAGCCGCCCGAAGCGCCCGGCCGTCACGGGCAACGTGCCGCGTGTCTTGTTCGTGTCGGTTTCGCCGGCTGCCCTGGCAGGGGGCACGGCGGGTCTCAGGCGTCGGTCAGTGTGGCTCCCGTTCTGCGGCGGATCTCTTCGGCCGGTATGCCGGGTGCGGTCTCCACGAGGCGGAGGCCGGTGTCGGTGACGTCGATGACGCCGAGGTCGGTGATGATCCGGTGGACGCAGGCGCGGCCGGTCAGTGGCAGGGTGCACTCGGTGAGGATCTTCGGGGTGCCGTCCTTGGCAGTGTGCTCCATGAGGACGATGACCCGGCGGGCGCCGTGGATCAGGTCCATGGCGCCGCCCATGCCCTTGATGACTTTTCCGGGAACGGACCAGTTCGCCAGGTCGCCGTGGGCCGAGACCTGCATGCCGCCGAGGATCGCGGTGTCGATGTGTCCGCCGCGGATCATGCCGAAGGAGAGGGCGGAGTCGAAGAACGAGGCTCCCGGCAGGGTGACGATGGTCTCCTTGCCCGCGTTGATCAGATCGGGGTCGACCGCGTCCTCGGGCGGGTATCCGCCGACGCCGAGGATGCCGTTCTCGGACTGGAGCACGACCTGCACGCCGGGCGGCACCTGGCTGGGGACCAGGGTCGGCAGGCCGATGCCGAGGTTCACATAGGAGCCGGGAGTCAGCTCCTGGGCGGCGCGGGCCGCCATCTGCTCTCTGGACCAGGGCGTCATGCCTGCACCGTCTCTCGTGTCCGGGGCGCGGACACGGTCCGGCGCTCGATGCGTCGTTCCGCCGCTTCGTGCGGGGTCAGCGGGATGACGCCCTGTACGAAGACGCCGGGCACATGGATCGCGTCCGGGTCCAGTTCGCCCGGCTCGACCAACTCCTCGACCTCGGCGAGGGTGACCCGGCCCGCCATCGCGGCGAGCGGGTTGAAGTTGCGGGCGGACTTGCGGAAGAGGAGGTTGCCGTGCCGGTCGCCCTTCGCCGCGCGGACGAGGGCGAAGTCGGTGGTGATCGCCTCCTCCAGCAGATGGTCCTTGCCGTCGAAGGCGCGCACCTCCTTGGGCGGCGACACCACGGCCGGGCGGCCGTCGGCGTCGTACCGCCAGGGCAGTCCGCCCTCCGCGATCTGGGTGCCGGCGCCCGCCGGGGTGAAGAAGGCCGGGATTCCGCTGCCGCCCGCCCGCAGGCGCTCGGCGAGGGTGCCCTGGGGGACGAGTTCCACCTCGATCTCACCGCTGAGATACTGCCGGGCGAATTCCTTGTTCTCCCCCACGTAGGAGCCGGTGACACGGGCTATGCGCCCCGCCGCCAGCAGGACGCCCAGCGCCCAGCCGTCCACTCCGCAGTTGTTGGACACCACCTTCAGACGGCCCGCGCCCTGCTGGTGGAGGGCGTGGATCAGTGCCGACGGCACCCCGCAGAGGCCGAATCCGCCCGCCGCGAGGGACGCGCCGTCGGGAATATCGGCCACCGCTTCGGCGGCGGATGCGATCACCTTGTCCATCGTGGCGTCCTGTCTGTCACGGCGTCCTCCTGAGGGTGGTTCTTCGGCCGGTCTCCGGTGGGGTACGCCCCGGGGCGGCGGGGCGGGTGCGGGGGTCACCGGGCCGTCTCCCCCGCCGGCGCGGTGCGGAACCCGTCGACCACGCCGCGGGCGGCGGTGGCCAGCATCGAGGTGTCATTGCTGAGGACGACGAAGCCGGCCCCGGACCGGGCGGCCTGTTCGGGCGCGTCGCCGAAGGCGAGACCGCAGGGCTTCCCGGCGTCCGCCGCCGCCCGCAGCACCCGGTCGATCAGGGTGCTCACGGCCGGGTCGCCCACCGGGAGCCCCATGGAGAGCGCGAGATCGACCGTGCCGACGAACACCGCGTCGACCTCGGGCAGGGCGAGGATGTCCGGCGCCGCCGCGATCGCCTCCTCGCTCTCCAGTTGCGGTACGCAGAGCACGGCGTCGTTGCCCTCGGCCAGATAGTCGCCGCCGGGACGCAGTCCCCAGCGTCCCGCCCGGCTGGTGCCTCCCGCGCCCCGGGTGCCCCTCGGCGGGAAGCGGGTGGCGCGGCTCACGGCCGCTGCCTGGTCCGCGGTGTCCACCCTGGGCACCAGCACGCCTCCCGCGCCCGCGTCCAGGACCCGCTGAACGGTCGACGGTGTGTGGTCCGGGACGCGCACGAGGGGTGTCATACCGAGCGCGGCCGCGCTGTTGACGAGCCGGTAGGCGGTCTCCAGGTTCAGGGGTGCGTGCTCCAGGTCGATGACGACGAAGTCGAACCCGGCGTAGGCCATGATCTCCACCGGCTCCGGTCCGGCGAGCTTCAGCCAGGTGCCCACGGGCGGACGGGAGCGGGCGAACAGCGGGGGCGGCCCGGCGGGCTGGGCGGCAGGCTGGCCGGCGGGCTGGGCGGCAGGCTGGGCGGCGGTCATGGGCGCGGGTACTCCTTGGCGTTGAGGACCCAGCCTGGCTGGTCGGAGAAGTCCTCGCGGGGCGGCGAGAAGACGTCGATGAGCTGGTTGAGCCCGGCCGCGACGGCCGCGGAGGTGTGCACGGTCGGCGGCGGGATCACGGTCACCGAGGGGCTGGCGACGCGCTGGTGGTCGTCGTCGCGCCAGGTGCGTGAGTCGGTCGTCCAAGGCGTACGGATGTGGTGCACGAACTCCCCCGCCACGGCCAGCGACACCTGTTCGAAGTCGTCGTGGTGGTGGGGCGACATCTTGGAGGGGTCGCGCGGACCGGCGTTCGGCGGCAGGAAGTTGACCATGAAGGCGCGGGTGCGGAAGATGCGCCCGAACCGGTGGGGGTCCTCAGGGATGTCGGCCAGCGGATAGACCCGTAGCCGGTCGCCGCCGACGGGTGCGGGCCACGGGCTGAGCGGCGTGACCCGCGGGTGGGGCGCTGAGTAGGAGGCGGCGTTGCGCGCCCGCTCGGCCCAGCCGGGTTCGTCGGCCTGGACCAGCCGTACGAGGTCGCCCTCGCCCAGGGCGGTGACGGTGCCGGGGCCGGGCGGGATCACGATCAGCCCCTGGCCGCGCAGGGTCACCGTCTCGTCCCCGCTGGTGACCTCGGCGCCCGATGAGTCGTGCACCAGGAGCAGCACCTGCTCATGGGTGAGGTCGAAGGCGCCGAGCCGGCAGCCGAGCGTCGGCCGGGTGTAGGCGAGCACCACGTTCTGTGCGCGGCTGATCCAGGTGCCGGGTTCGTCCGGCGGCAGCAGGGTGTAGTCGTGGTACTCCGGCACGGCGATACCCGAGGCCGTCGCGCCGGGGCCGCTCAGGGCGGCCCGGGGGTCGTCTTTCGTGTACATGGCCGTCCCGCCCTCTCAGTCGAGTCCGAGCAGGAAGGACGGGTTGTCCCGGGTCATCCGCTGGAGGTCCCTCGTCGGCAGCCCCAGGTCGAGCAGCGCGCCGCAGACCCGCAGATAGGCGTCCACCGGCTTCGGATTGCCGGCCTGCCCCAGATCGGAGGAGATCACCGTGTGCTCCGGGCCGACGCGCTCGATCCAGTCGAGCAGCACCTTCGGATCCCACTTCATATGGCCCTCGGTGTCGTACATCCCGACCTCGTGCTCGATGAACGCACCGAGCCGGACGAACTCCAGACACTGTTCGGGCTGGGCGCCGATCACAAAGTTCGGGTGGTTGACGATCATCCGCCGGATACCCTTCCGCCCGGCCGCCTCGAAGAGCCGCCGGATGCTGTCGGGGTACATATGGCCGCCGGACAGCAGCGCACCGGTCTCGGCGACGGTGTCGAGGATCTCGTCCGCCTCGGGCCTCAGCTCGCCGCTGTCGTCGATGATGTCGATACGGTCGCAGGTCAGCGGCACGGTCTCGGTGGGGAACCCGTCGCCCGCGCGGTGGCACTCGATGTGCCGGCCCGACGACATAGTCGGGAACCACACCACCTTGCCGCCCATCCGCAGCGACATCCGGACGGCGTGCGGGTTCAGCCCGCCGGTGAAGCTGTTGAGCGCGATCCCGCCGAAGACCTGGGTGCGCAGCTCCCGCAGCCGGGGGGCCATCGCGAGCACATCCATCACGGTGTTGTGGTGATGCGATTTGACCACGATCGCGCGCATCTCCAGCCGGTCCTGCGCGTCCCGGGCCGCCTCGATGTGGTCCATCCGGCGGGGGAACGGGCTCGGGCCGGAGTGGCAGTGGAGGTCGACGCTGCCGCGCAGCACCTTGGCGACCCCTTCGTACTCGGCTGTCGTCTGAGCCGTCATAAGACATCCCTTCGCTGTTCGTATTGACAGCGTGCTTGTTCGTATCGCGAACGTCAAGTGGTCATCTTCTGGCAATTTTCAAGGATCAACCATTTACGCGTTCGTATAGCAGGAGGTAGCTTCGCCATGTGAACATGCGATTCTCGCGATAAAGGAGCACCCATGACCGAGACGAATGTCGACCGCAGACCTGCGGTCGAGGGCTCCGCGTACGAGCCCAAAGCCAGGGCGGCGGTCCGGGCGGGCGTGCTGGCCTACTTCGTGGACCAGTTCGACATCTATCTGCCGATCATCGCCCTGGCGCCCGCCAGCGCGTACTTCCGGTCCGCCGACATCAGCACGGGCTCGGCGGCGCTGCTCAACGCCTTCGTCTTCGCCTCGACGCTGATCGCCCGCCCGATCGGGGCGATGATCTTCGGGCACTTCGCCGACACTCGCAGCCGCCGCAAGAGCACCCTGGTCGCGGTCGCCGGGTTCGGTGTCACCACCGCGCTCATCGCCGCACTGCCCGGCTACGAGACCATCGGCATCGCCTCGGTCGTCCTGCTGATCGCCCTGCGGTTCATCGACGGCATCTTCCTCGGCGGGGAGTACACCACCGCCGTGCCGCTGGCCATGGAGTGGAGTCCGCGCAGCCGTCGCGGGCTGGTGTCGGGCAGCATCACCTGCACCTCACCCGCCGCCTATGCGGTGGTCGCCGCGATCACCCTCGTACTGCTCTCGGTCCTGCCGTCGGCCGGTGTCGACTCCGCCTATGTGCAGTGGGGCTGGCGCATCCCCTTCGTGATCGGGGCGCTGCTCGCCGTGGTGCTGTTCCGCGCCTACCGCCGTGAGGTCGAGGAGCCGGACACCGAGCGGACGACCGAGGGCAGCTCACCCCTGGCCCAGCTCGTCCGGGGCGAGCACCGGCGCAGCATGATCCAGATCTTTGTGCTGATGACCGGCGTCTGGCTGGCCTGCAACGCGGGCCTCGCGGTACTGCCCGGCCTGCTCGACTCGCATGTCGGCCTCACGAACACCGAGGTCACGGTCACCATGATGATCGCGACCGGCGTCACCGCCGTGACCTACCCGCTGTTCGGGATGCTGTCCCAGCGCATCGGCCGGCGCCCGTTCTACATCGGCTACGGCATCAGCGTGATCGTCGTCGGCGGCCCCGCCTACACCCTGGCCATGAGCCTGGACGGCGGACTCGGCACCATGATCGTGATCTGTTCGGTCGTCTCCGTGTTCACCATCGGCACCTTCGGTCCCATCGCTGCCTATCTCACCGAGCGCTTCCCCGCCAGTATCCGGGCCAGTGGCTACGGCGTCGGCTACAGCCTCGCGCTGATCATCCCCGCGTTCTACGCCTTCTATCTGGACGGCCTCGCCAACATCATGCCCAGCGAGTACGCCCCGGTGGTGCTCGTGGTCCTCGCCGGCGTACTCATCAGCGTCGGAGCACTGGCCGGACCGGAAACCAAGGATGTGGACATGGGGCGGGAGGCGGCGGATACGGTGACGTGAACGGCGGGCGGCAGCGACAAGGGAGTTCTCCATGGCACAAGGCGTCGACGGAACGGCGTCCTCCGGTGACATCCAGGCGGTCAGCCGGGTCGGTCAGATCCTGGGCCTGTTCTCCGGGGTGAACCCCACCACCACGGTGGCGGAGGCGGCCGAGCGGCTGGGGCTGAACCGGAGCACCACCCACCGGTACTTCACCTCGCTCGTCGCCGCCGACCTGCTGGAGCGGACCGCCGAGCCGTCCCGGTTCGCACCGGGCAGCCTGCTGCTCCAGCTCGGGGCGGCGGCGATGGGCAGACGGCGGGTGCTGGACGTCGCCCCGCCCTATCTGCGGCGGATCTGCAACACCACGCATCTGACCACGGTCCTCAGTCTGTGGGGTTCCTCCGGACCGGTGGTCTCCCGTTCCGAGGAGGACAGCACCCGCTCGGTCCTCGTCACGGTGCGGGTGGGCACCCAGCTCGGGCTGCGGTCCGCCCAGGGGAAGGTGTTCCTCGCGTTCCTTCCCGACCAACTGCGGGTGGACCGGCTGCTGCTGACCCTGCCGCAGAACGAACAGGACGAACTGCGCGCCCAGCTCGAAGAGGTCCGGCACACGGGGATCGCCACCGACCATCTCGTCGACTCCGGTATCACCGCGCTGGCCACCGGCGTCTTCGACGAGTACGGCATCTGCGCGACGATCGCGATCGTGGGGACCGTCCGCACCCTGCCGGTCGAGGGAACAAACCCGTTCCGTGACGAACTGGTCGCCGCCGCCGCGCAGATCTCCGACAGCATGGGCGGCACCGTCCCCGCCTGAGTGCGGGCTCTCGGCGCACGCCGCCATGAGCAACCCTCACGGTCAGAAGTAGACCTCGCGAAGCCCCGAGGCCGACTCCTGTGAGGTGTCCACCTCCTCCGCCCGACCGTTCCGCAGGACGTAGAGACGGTCGCAGACGCAGGCCAGGGCCTTGATGCTCTGGTCCACGACCAGTACGCCAGGACCTGATCCCGTGATCGCGGCGACGGCTTCGAGGGCTTCCCCGGTCGCCTTCGGAGAGAGTCCGAGGCTGAGTTCGTCGATCATCAGGACGGAGGGGCCGGCCACCAGGCCCCGGGCGATCGCCAGCATCTGCTGCTCCCCTCCGCTGAGCAGACCCGCCTGCCGGGGCAGCAGGCGTTCAAGAGCCGGGAAGCGGTGGAGCGTACGGTCGAGCTGTTCAACGGTGAGGCGGCCTCCCACCGCGAGGGCGCCGACACGGAGGTTCTCCAGGACGGTCAGGGACGGGATGACCCCCCGGCCCTCGGGGACGTGGATCAGACCGGCGCGGGCCACATCCTCGGGCCGGCGGGGAAGCGGACTTCCGTCGAGGGAGACGGTGCCGGAGCCCCGGCCGTTGAGCCCGGACAGGGCTCTCAGCAGCGTGGACTTGCCCACGCCGTTGCGCCCCGCGAGGCCGACCAGTTCGCCCGGTCGCACCTGGAGGGTCACATCGTCCAGTACCCGGGCGGTCCCGTAGCCGGCCGACAGCCGGCGGACGGCCAAGCCACCCTCGTCCCGGCCGGCGTCCGGACCGGGAGCGGGAGCACGCCTGTCCCGAACCTCCACCGGGGAGCCGACGAACGCCTCCAGGACCGCGCTGTCACGGGTGACCTCCTCCGGGGAGCCCTGGGCCAGTACCCGGCCCGCGTCCAGCACGGTCACCGAATCGGCGACCCGGCGGACGAACGCGACATGATGGGCGATCAACAGGATCGACACCTGTCCGGTCGCGCGCAGCCGCAGGAGCGCGCTCTCGACCGTACGCATCTCATCCTCGCCCAGCCCCGCCGTGGGTTCGTCGAGCAGCAGCACCCGGGGCCGCGCGACCAGCGCTCTGGCCAGATCGACCAGTTTGCGGTCGGCGAGTGAGATACCGCCCGCGCGCCGTGACCACAGGGACTCGGCGACGCCCACCTGGCGCAGGGCGTCCTCGCACCGTTCGGCCGACCGCCGCTCGGCACTCCGCCCCGGGGTCCCGCGCAGCAGATCGAGGACGAACGGCTGCCGCCGCTCGGCGAACAGACCGAGCCGTACGTTCTCCAGGACCGGGAGATCGTCCACAAGGGACGGGTTCTGGAAGGTGCGGCCCACACCCGCCGCACGGATCGCCCGGGGGCCGAGGCCGGTCACCGGGGTATCCAGAATCCGGACGGTGCCCGCGGTGACCGGCTGGACGCCGGTGATCGCGTTGACCAGCGTGCTCTTTCCCGCTCCATTGGGACCGATGACCGCGTGAACCTCCCCGTCGAGCACCGTGTCGGTGACCGCGCGCAGGGCATGGACACCCGAGAACGCCACGTCGATGCCGCTGACCTCGACGGCTGTGCGACGCCCCGGCGCCGACGGGCGGGTCCGGGCCGGGTGCTCTTCGCCGGCGAGCTGGTCGGCCGGTGCCGGGAGGGAGGGCTCACGCACACCCGCGTCCGGTACCGGGAGGGAGGACTCGCGCACTCCGGTGTCCGGTCCCGCGGACTCGGCTGCGGCGGCCCGCGGTCGTCCCGCACCGCGCCGCAGCCGCCGTACGGCCGTGCGCGCCGCATCGGCCGCCACTCCGACGACGCCGGTGGGCGCGAGGATCAGGAACGCCAGAAAGGCGATACTCGCGTACAGGGCCTGGTTGACGGGCGACGACTGGAACACGGTCGGCAGCGCCCCGAAGAAGAACGCGCCGAGGACCGGCCCGGCCACGGTCCCCTGCCCGCCGACGACGATCATGGCGACCGCGGTGATCGACACATGCACGGCGAACGAGTCCGGGGTGACGACCATCAGTACCTGGGCGAGCACCACACCGCCCAGCGCCGCCCCGATACCGGTGTAGGCGAACGCGGTCCACTTCACCCGCCTGACCGGTACCCCCAGCAGCGAGGCAACCTGGTCGTTCGAGCGGATCAGGCGCAGCGCCCTGCCCTGGGCGCCGATGGCGTAGTTGGCGGTCAGGAAGAGCACGAGGCCCAGGAACGCCAGGCCCAGGAAGTACAGTCCGCGCCCGGACCCGAGATCGAGGCCGAAGACGGTCAGCGGGGGAACCACCATTCCGGCCTGGCTCCCGGTGACCGAGGCGAACTCGCTGGTCTGGAGGCCGGCCGCGATCACAAAGGCGAAGAACAGGGTGACGATCGCGGAACCGAAGTGGGAGAGCTGGACGACGGCGAGCCCGGTGAGCGCGCACACCGCGACCGTGACCGCGAGGGTGATCAGCAGGGCGGTGCCGGGGTCGAGTTCGGCCCGCAGCCGTATCCCGGTCCAGGTGTAGGCCCCGACGGCGACGAACGCGCCGTGCCCGAAGGACATCTCGCCGAGGTGGCCCTGCCATACGTTGAGCGTGGTGGTGACGCAGGCCCAGGCGACGCCCACGGCGAGCACGGACTGCCAGGCCGGGGCGAGCGGGAGCACACCGATGACGGCGAGCGCAAGCAGGACCAGCGCGGGTGTGCGGTAGCGGGCACACCGGGCGAGGCGGCCGTGGATGGGGCCTTTGGGCGCGGCTCCTTCAGGGGCGCGCTTCTGCGGCAGGTGACTCTCCGGCACGTGACTCTCCCTCAGATGACCCTTCGGCAGGTGACCCTTCGGCAGCCGGCTCTCCGCCGGGGGCTTCTCCGTCACAGCGTCTTCAGACACGGCGCACCTCCGGCCGGCCGAGGAGCCCCTGGGGGCGGGTGAGCAGAATGCCGACGAGTACGGTGAACATCAGGATGTTGGCCCAGTCGGAACCCTGGTAGGTGGACACCACATTGCCGATGAGGCCGATCACCTGACCTCCGATGATCGCTCCGGGCAGGCTGGTCAGACCGAAGGCGATGGCCGCGGTGAACCCGTACAGCACATAGCTCTCCATCATCGACGTGGACAGGAACAGGGTGTTGGCGGCCAGCAGGGCGACGGTGGCGCCGAGCGCCGATGTGACGCCCCAGACGATGGTGGCCAGCCGCCGGTTGCGGACCCCGAGCAGCCGGGTGACCTCGCGGGAGTCGGCCATCGCCCGCGTCAGCAGCCCGATGTCGGTACGGCGGAACAGCACCGCGAAGCCCGCCAGCAGGACGGCGGCGATGCCCAGCGTCTGGAGCGCGGCATAGGTGAACTGCACGCCCGCGACGGTGAATCCGCCCGCCGTGAGCAGCCTCGGGAACTGGAAGGGCTGGCCGGGACCCCACAGCCGGTCGATCAGCGCGGCGAACAGCAGTGACAGGGCCAGGGTGCGGACGATCGCGTTGGTCGCGTCGCCCCGGTCGCGGAATCTGATCGCCACCGTGTATGTGACGACCCCGAGTACGGCGCTGAAGGCCAGCCCGGCCGCCACGGCGAGCGCGGTGGGCACCCCGTACCCCGTCAGCAGCCGCCAGACGACGAAAGCGGCGAGCGCGCCCATCGCGCCCTGGGCGAAGTTCACCGTGCCGGTGGCCTTGTAGAGGACGACGGTGGCGAAGGCCAGCAGACCGTAGAGCACTCCCGCCGCGATGCCGCTCACCACGGCGGGCAGCAGCAGATTCACGGCTTCACCGGTACGGGAACGGTGCCGGTACGCACGAACTCGCCGTCCTTGAGGGTCACGGCGGGCAGTGCGGAGAGCCCGATGTGGGACTCCGCGGAGAACGAGACCGGCGGGATCAGCGGGCTGGCCGCGCTGTTCTTCAGGGACTCCAGCCCCTTGACGATGCCGGGCCCGCTCAGATCGTCCCCCGCCGCCTTGAGCCCGGCGACGACGAGCTGGGCGTCCATACAGCCGAAGGTGGTGACGTAGTCCGGCTTGGTGTCCGGGTAGTACTTCGCCAGCGCGGCGTTGCAGTCCTTGGCGCTGGGGTCGGTCGGCGGGTTCGTGGTCGCCAGCGAGTACAGCAGGCGGTGCGCGGCGGCCGGGGTGCCCTGGGCGAAGGTGTCGCCGGGCAGTGTGGTCAGGCCGAGGATGCCGCGCGCCGGGAGCTTGTTCTCCTTCGCCAGATAGCTGGTGATCTTGGTGCTCTCGGAGGGCCCGGAGGTGAACAGCACATAGTCGGGCCGCTTCTCCGCGACCCGGAGCGCGAAGGGCGACACATCGGCACCGAACGGCACGATCGCCTCCCCGGCCAGTGTTCCGCCGCCCGCGGACACGGCGTCCTTGACCCGGCCGAAGTTGGCCTTGCTCTGGTCGGATGCGGTCTGCACCAGGAAGACGCTGCCTGGCCCGCTCCGCTTGAACGCGGCGGTGACGACCGCGTGGGCCTGGTCGGGGTAGGTGGGGATACCGGCGAACGCGTAGGGGACCACCTTCTCGACAAAGCTCGCGGTGGACTTGGAGGGGAAGAGGAGCGGGACCTTCGCCTGGTCGAGGATGGGCACCATCGCCTCGATCGAGCCCGCGCCGGAGACGCCGACGACGGCCACGTTCCGCTGCCCGATCAGGGTCCGGACGTTCTGCACGGCCCGGGAGACGTCGAGGGCGTCGTCGAGCACCGTCAGCTTGATCTTGCGACCGTTCACCCCGCCCGCGTCGTTGACCGCCTTGAAGACCGCCTGTTGCCCGTCGCTGAAGCTCTTGCCGAAGGCGCCGGCGGGACCGCTGATGTGTGTGGTCTGGCCGAGCCGGATGACATCGTCACCCGACGCCCCCTGGTCGCCCGCGCCGCCGCAGGCGGTCAGGGCGGCCAGCGCCGTCAGTGCGGTGCCGGCCGCCGCCGTACGGCGTCTGACGAATGATCGCTTGCTCATGGTGTGGGAACCTCTCGTGCTGAACGCCCCTGACCGGAG
>NZ_JBSGUP010000231.1:0-11531 GCF_053607985.1 Streptomyces sp. NPDC055078 | reverse complement strand
CCTCGCCGGCGTTTGAGGCGCGGGGTCCGGGGCGGAGCCCCGGCGGGAGGGGCTCAGCCGAGGCCGGGGCCCCGCACCGGGATCGAGGTGAACGTCGGCGCGGGCGCGGGCTCGGTGAAGAAGTCGTTCCCCTTGTCGTCGACGACAACAAACGCCGGGAAGTCCTCCACCTCGATCCGCCACACCGCCTCCATCCCCAGCTCCTCGTACTCCACGACCTCCACCTTCTTGATGCAGTCCTGCGCCAGCCGCGCCGCCGGCCCCCCGATGGACCCCAGGTAGAACCCGCCGTGCGTCCCGCAGGCGTCCGTGACCTGCCGCGACCTGTTCCCCTTGGCCAGCATCACCTTGGACCCGCCCGCCGCCTGGAACTGCTCCACGTAGGAATCCATGCGCCCGGCGGTGGTGGGGCCGAAGGAACCGGAGGCGTACCCCTCAGGGGTCTTCGCCGGGCCGGCGTAGTAGACCGGGTGGTCCTTGAGGTACTGCGGCATCTCCTCGCCCGCGTCCAGCCGCTCCTTGATCTTGGCGTGAGCGATGTCACGCGCCACGACCAGCGGCCCGGTCAGCGAGAGCCGGGTCTTGACGGGGTACTTCGTCAACTCGGCCAGCACGTCGTCCATCGGACGGTTGAGATCGATCCGGACGACATCGCCGCTCTCGTCCAGGTGCTCGTCCGTGGTCTCCGGCAGGAACCGCGCCGGGTCGGTCTCCAACTGCTCCAGGAACACCCCATCGGCGGTGATCTTCGCCACGGCCTGCCGGTCCGCCGAGCAGGACACCGCGATGGCGACCGGCAGCGACGCGCCGTGCCGGGGCAGCCGCACCACCCGTACATCGTGGCAGAAGTACTTGCCGCCGAACTGCGCGCCGATACCGATCCGCTGGGTCAGCTCGAAGACCTTCTCCTCCAGCTCCTTGTCCCGGAAGCCGTGCCCGGTGGGCGAACCCTCGGCGGGCAGCTCGTCCAGATAGTGGGCGGAGGCGTACTTCGCGGTCTTGAGCGCGAACTCCGCCGAGGTGCCGCCGACGACGATCGCGAGGTGGTACGGCGGGCACGCGGCCGTCCCGAGCGAGCGGATCTTCTCCTCCAGGAACCTCATCATGGCGCCCTCGTTGAGGACCGCCTTGGTCTCCTGGTAGAGGAAGGACTTGTTCGCGGAGCCGCCGCCCTTGGCCATGAACAGGAACTTGTAGGCGCCGCCGTCGGTCGCGTACAGCTCGATCTGCGCGGGCAGGTTGGAGCCGGTGTTCTTCTCCTCCCACATGGTGAGCGGAGCCATCTGGGAGTAGCGCAGATTGAGCTTGGTGTACGCGTCGAAGATGCCGCGCGACAGGGCCTCCTCGTCCCGGCCCTCGGTGAGGACGTTCTGTCCGCGTTTGCCCATCACGATCGCCGTGCCGGTGTCCTGGCACATGGGCAGCACCCCGGCCGCCGCGATGTTCGCGTTCTTAAGGAGGTCGAGCGCGACGAACTTGTCGTTCGACGACGCCTGCGGATCGTCCACGATCCGGCGCAGCTGGGCCAGGTGCGCGGGCCGCAGATAGTGCGAGATGTCGTGCATGGCCTCGGCGGCGAGCCTGCGCAGCGCCTCCGGCTCGACGGTGAGGAACGTACGCCCGCCGGCCTCGACCGTGGAGACGCCTTCGGCGGTCACCAGCCGGTAGGGCGTGGTGTCCTCGCCCAGAGGGAGCAGGTCGGCGTACGCAAACGCCGGGTTGGGCGGGGGGGAGAGACGGGGCATGGAGGCCATTCCTCACTCGGCGGACACGGGGGACACGGTGTCCACGTGGACACGGCGGACACGGCGGACACGTGGACACGGGGGACAGCGATCGGGCGTCCAGCGTAGAACGCGCCCGCGCCCCCCTGGAGGTGAGGTAGGGCTCAGTAGCGGAGTGTGATCCCCCGGGGTCCTCGCGGTGTTGCCCCTAGTCGCGATCTATCGCGTTTCGCTACGCTGGCGGCGTGGACCTCGAAAAGCACCCCCAGAAGCCTGTCGTCCCCGCGGAGCCCGCCGTCCCCAGCGCCGCCGATGCCATCCGGGCGTCCGACGCCGACCGCGACCGGATCGCCGACATCCTCCGGGACGCCATGGCCGAGGGCAGGCTGGACGCCGAGGAGCACTCCGAGCGGATCGACGCCGTCTACCGCGCCAAGACCGTGGGCGAACTCCAGCCGCTCGTCCGGGATCTGCCCCCGGCCCGCAAGAGCCCCGAGTCCGGTGCGTACGCCCACGGTTCCGGCGGCTCCGGCGCCTCCGATGAGGCGGCCGGGTCCACCGAGAACCTGGTCGCCGTCTTCTCCAGCTCGATCCGCAAGGGTCGGTGGCGGGTGGGCCGCCGCACCAACGCCTTCTCGCTGTTCGGGAGTATCGAGATCGATCTCACCGAGGCGCTGTTCGAGCAGCGCCTGACAGTGATCAACGCCACCTCGATCTTCGGCCATGTCGAGGTCCGGGTCCCGGAGAACATCACCCTGCGCGGCAGTGGCAGCGGCATCTTCGGCAACTTCGAGGTGCGCACCCTGGAGGCGGGCCACCCCGACGCCCCCGTGGTGGTCGTCAACGGGTATTCGGTTTTCGGCAATGTGGAGGCCAAGCCGAAGCGCGGTCGCCGGGTATCCGATCTTCACCGTCGCCTGCGCAAGTATCTGGGCTGACGGCTCCGCCCCCGGAGCGCATTCCGGCCGTGAGCGCCCGCGCGTGGTGTTGAAGGGCGGGAACCGGGTGCCACTCAGTGCATAGGCGTGCGCACAGCGGGTAGGGAGAGCTGCATCGTCTCTCGCTCGCGAAGCCGTCGTCAGGAGTAGACCGTGCTGCAACTGCCGTACCAGTCCTTGCAGGTGACCGCTGTTCCGCCCCAGCGGGTCCCCGCCAGGGAAGACCAGGACGGACCCTGGCACGCGGAGGCGGTGTGCCGTCGGGACGAGGCCGGACTGTTCTTCGCCCCCTCGAAGGAGCCCACAGCCGCGAGGCTGTCCCGGGAGGAGGCCGCGAAGCGGGTCTGCGCCCGCTGTCCCGTCATGGTCGAGTGCCGGGAGCACGCACTGCTCCAGCCCGAGCCCTATGGGGTGTGGGGCGGGCTCACCGCGGCGGAGCGCCGGGTGGTGCTGGCGCGGCGCAGGCGGCGGGATGTCGACGTCAAGAAGTCCCAGTCGGCGGCCTGACGGCTGCTTGATGTCGGCCTGACGGCGGACGTACTGGCCGTACGCGCCGTACGCCCCTTGCGCCGCCGTACCCCTGGCGAGCCGCACGCCGGAGCCGCCCGCGGGCAAGCCGTACCCCCGCCAAGTCGTCCGTACGCCAGGCACGCACAGCAGGCCCGCACCGCCAACACGCACCGCAGGCCCGTACAGCAGGTAGTACACATGGAAAGAGGTCGCCCACCGCACTGGGGCGACCCCTCCCGTATGCCCTCCGACTGCCGTGCGCGCCGTGCGCCTACTGGGCGCGGTCGAAGTCGATCTGGCTGTACGCGCGCAGTTTCGACAGCTTGTGCGTCGAGTCGATCTGGCGGATGGTGCCCGACTTGGAGCGCATGACCAGCGACTGGGTGGTGGCCGTCTCGCCGCGGTAGCGCACTCCGCGCAGCAGCTCGCCGTCCGTGATGCCGGTCGCGACGAAGAAGACGTTGTCGCCCTGGACCAGGTCGTCCGTGGCCAGCACCCGGTCGAGATCGTGGCCCGCGTCCAGCGCCCGCTGCCGCTCCGCCTCGTCCTTCGGCCAGAGCTTGCCCTGGATGGTGCCGCCGAGGCACTTGATCGCACAGGCGGTGATGATGCCCTCAGGGGTGCCGCCGACCCCCATGAGCATGTCGACGCCCGTGCCGTCGCGGACCGCCATGATCGCTCCGGCGACATCGCCGTCGGAGATGAACTTGATCCGCGCGCCGGTGTCGCGGATCTCCTTGACGATGCTCTCGTGGCGCGGCCGGTCGAGGATGACGACCGTCACATCCTCGGGGGCGCTGCCCTTGGCCTTGGCGACGCGCCGGATGTTGACGGACGCCGGGGCGTTGATGTCGACGAAGTCGGCGGCCTCGGCACCGGTGACCAGTTTGTCCATGTAGAAGACGGCGGACGGGTCGAACATCGCCCCGCGGTCGGCTGCCGCCAGAACCGCGATGGCATTGGGCATACCCTTCGCCGTCAGCGTCGTCCCGTCGATCGGGTCCACCGCGATGTCGACCTCCGCGCCGGTCCCGTCACCGATGCGCTCACCGTTGAAGAGCATCGGCGCCTCGTCCTTCTCGCCCTCGCCGATGACGACGACGCCGTTCATGGAGACGGTGTGCACGAGGGTGCGCATGGCTTTGACGGCCGCGCCGTCCGCGCCGTTCTTGTCGCCGCGCCCGACCCACCGGCCCGCGGCCATGGCGGCGGCCTCGGTGACCCTGACCAGTTCCAGGGCGAGGTTGCGGTCGGGAGCTTCGGGGGAGACCTCAAGCTGGGACGGCAAGTTGTGCTCGGTCATCGGAGCGCACCTTTCTGTACGACGACGGCCGGATAGAGGGTGATGTGACTCTATCGGTACGTCGATAAAATGAGCAGAGGGGCCCACGTTTGAGCACGCACCCTTGATGCGACGATGGGGGGCGTGGCAGGTATGCGAGGCAAGCAGACGGTGCGGGACATGGTGCTCTCGATGGCGGCCATCGGAGCCGTCGCCGGGGTGATCTATCTCTTCCTCCCGCACGACGACAGCAAGGACCCGATCAAGCCGGTCGACTACCGGATCGAGCACATCACGGCCAAGCGGGCGGCCCCGTATCCGGTGCTCGCGCCCCACGGTCTCCCTGAGGGATGGAAGGCGACGTCGGTCGACTACCGGGGCGCGGAGGGCAATGCCTGGCACCTCGGGTTCCTCGACCCGGACCGGCAGTATGTGGCGGTCGAGCAGTCGACCCAGGTCACGGCCAAGTACGTCTCGAAGGTCACCAAGCGCGCCGCGAAGACCAACGGGACGCAGCAGGTGAAGGGTGTGACCTGGCAGCGCTGGGAGGGCGAGAAGTACGACGCCCTGGTCCGGCAGGAGAAGGGCTCGACGACGGTGGTGACGGGGACGGCGTCCTGGGAGCGGCTGGCCGAGATGGCGGCGGCCCTGGACACGAAGCCGCAGCCGCTGCCGTCCTGACGCGCGGCGAACTGCGCTCGGGGCCTTGGCCTCTGGCCTCTGGCCTCTGGCCTCTGGCCCCTGGGTCCTGGCCTCTGGGTCCGGCGCGCGGTACCTGGCGTGGCCCCGGTGGGCCCGTGCCGCCCCTCGTACGCGCCCGGGCCGCCGCCCCTTCCGTGGGTGCGACGGCCCGGCGGTGCATACGACTTCCGTACGGCTCCGAACGGCTCCGTACGGCTTCCGCGCGGAAGCCGGGCGTCCGGCCGGGTCCGGTCAGACGGTGGTCACGACCTCGTCGTACGCGAGCCGCGGGGAGCGCGGGAACCAGGCGTCGGCGGCCGGCCTGCCGATGTTGACGATCATCAGCGGGGTGTGGTCGCCGTGCAGGAACTCCTTCTGGACGGCCGCGAAGTCGAAGCCGGTCATCGGCCCGGCGGCGAGACCGGCCGCGCGGACGCCGACGATGAAGTACGCGGCCTGGAGCGCGGCGTTGAGGCTCGCGTTCTGCTCACGGAACGGGCGCTCGGCGAAGACGTCCTTGGCCTGCGGGAAGTGGGGGAGCAGTGCCGGGAGCTTCTCGTGGAACTCATTGTCCGCGGCTAGGATCGCGACGAGCGGCGCGCTGACGGTCTTGGCCCGGTTGCCGTCCGACATATGGGGGGCCAGCCGCTCGCGCGCCTCGTCGGAGCGGACGAGGACGACTCGCAGCGGGCTCTGGTTGAAGGCCGTCGGCCCGAACTTGACGAGGTCGTAGATCGCCTGGACCTGCTCTTCGGTCACTGGCTCGTCGGTGAAGGCGTTCGCGGTGCGTGCCTCACGGAAGAGGAGGTCCTGAGCGGTGGGGTCGAGGACGAGGCTCATACGGTCGTGCCTTTCGGTGCGGATGGCGCTGTCGGTACGACCCCGTCCAACCGAACTCAGGTTGATTAAATTTCAACCAACTGTCTGATCGTGAGGCGCCTCACATCCGAGCGGGCCTCCGCGCCCTCCGGAAACCCCCTGTGACCTGCGTCAATCTCCGGCAGCCGCGGACTTCTCACCGTCCTCGGGACCGCCCTCGCGACCCTCGGGACCGGCCAGCGCCGCGTCCAGCCGGGCACGGGCGCCTTCGAGCCAGTGGCGGCAGACCTTGGCCAGCTCTTCGCCGCGCTCCCACAGCGCGAGCGACTCCTCCAGCGTCGTACCGCCCGCCTCCAGCCGGCGGACGACCTCGATCAGCTCGTCCCGCGCCTGCTCGTAGCCGAGAGCCGAGTCTTCTGTCCTGGCAGCCATGTGATCCGTTTCCTGTGTCCGAGGTCCGAGGTCCGAGGTCCGTTGCGCCGTCTGTGCCGGGTGTGCCGGGTGTGCTGTGTGTGTCGGGTGGTTGCTGGGGCTGAGGGTGTCTGGGGTCACTCGGCCACCCGTACCGCGAACT
Source organism: Streptomyces sp. NPDC055078 (assembly GCF_053607985.1). Lineage (NCBI taxonomy): Bacteria > Bacillati > Actinomycetota > Actinomycetes > Kitasatosporales > Streptomycetaceae > Streptomyces > Streptomyces sp. NPDC055078. Next base: position 5,003 of record NZ_JBSGUP010000231.1, on the reverse strand, counting down.
CGCCGTCCGACACCCGGGCCCGCAGCTCGTCCCCGGCCGTCACCTCCTCCGGCGAGCGGACCACAGCGCCGTCCACCCGCTGGAGCACCGCGTAACCCCGCTCCAGCGTGGCCGCCGGGGAGAGCGAGACCACCCGCGCCCGGGTGTGCGACAGCTCCGAGTCGGCGCGGTCGAGCAGATGCCCCAGCACCCGTCTGCTGCGGGCGAGCAGCGCGTCGACCTCCGCCGCCCGCTCGTCCACCATCCGGTGGGGATGCTCCATCGAGGGGCGGCCGAGCGCATGGGCGAGCCCCCGCTCCTCCCGGTCGAGCAGCGCCCGGACCGTACGCAGCGAACGGTCCCTGAGCTGCCGCACCCGGTCCAGCTCCTCGCCCACGTCCGGCACGGCCTTCTTCGCGGCGTCCGTCGGCGTCGACGCCCGCAGATCGGCGACCAGGTCGAGCAGCGGAGAGTCCGGCTCATGGCCGATCGCCGACACCACCGGCGTACGGCACTCGGACACCGCGCGCACCAGCTGCTCGTCCGAGAACGGCAGCAGATCCTCCACACTGCCGCCGCCGCGCGCCACGATGATCACATCCACCTCCGGGACGTCGTCCAGCTCCTTGACCGCCTGGACGACCTGGGAGACCGCGTGCACACCCTGCACCGCGACATTGCGCACCTCGAAGCGGACGGCGGGCCAGCGCCGCCGCGCGACCTCCAGCACATCGCGCTCGGCCGCCGACGCCCGCCCGCACACCAGACCCACCCGGTGCGGCAGAAACGGCAGCGCCTTCTTCCGGTCGAGGGCGAAGAGCCCCTCCGCCCCCAGGGTCCGCTTCAGCTGCTCCAGCCGCGCGAGCAGCTCGCCGATCCCCACCGGCCGTATCTCCACGGCCCGCAGCGACAACTGCCCCCGGGGCGCGTACCACTCCGGCTTGGCGTGGGCCACCACCCGCGCGCCCTCCGCCACGACATCGGCCACGGCGTCGAACACCTGCCGGTAGCAGGTGACGCTCACGGAGATGTCGTACGACGGGTCCCGCAGGGTCATGAAGACGACCCCCTGCCCCGGCCGCCGGGACAGCTGGGTGATCTGCCCCTCCACCCAGACCGCCCCGAGCCGGTCGATCCACCCTCCGATGAGCCGGGACACCTCGCCGACGGGGACGGGGGCGTCCGGGGACGTGTTGAGAGCCATACGAACGAGCGTATCGGCCGGGTACGACAACGGGCCCCGCCCGTACGGCGCGTCCCGGTGCCGTGGCCGTGCAGCGCGTCCCGGTGCCTTGGCCGGGAGCGCGCCGCACCGCCGTACGGCCGGGAGCGTCCCCGCTGTACGGCCGGGACGCCGCATTGCCGTACGGGCCGGGAGCGCGCCGCACTGCCCGTACGGGCCGGGGCCGCGCGCCCGCCGTCCGCTACGACCCTCCTGAGCCCTGGGGCGGCCCTTCGGACCCTTCCGGCCCTCCTGACCGTTCCGACGCTCCCGGTACCTCTGGTACCTCCCGTGCCTCCGGTGCTCCCGGCAGCCCCGATCCGCCCGACCGCCCCCACAGCACCACCAGCCCCACCCCCAGCCACACCACACCCACCAGTTGCGCCGACCCCGACGCCGCCACGATCACCGCGATCAGTACAGCCGTGCCCAGGACCGGCACCACCAGATGGCGCAGCCAGTCCGGCGGGCCCTCCATCCGGCGGACGACGAACCAGCCGACCACGCTCGCGTGCAGCAGGACGAACGCCGTCAGCGCCCCGATGTCGACCACCGACACCAGATGGTCCAGACCGTCGTCCCGCCGCGCCGCCCACACCGCGGCCACCAGGTTCACCACGGCGGCCAGCACCAGCGCGACCCTCGGCACCCCCGAGTCCGTACGGGCCAGGGCGCGCGGCAGCCGACGCTCCCGGGCCATCGCGAACAGCAGCCGGCCCGCCGCCGCCTGGCCCGCCAGTGCCGCGAAGGCGGCCCCGATCGCCTTGCTCACCGCGATCAGATCGTGCAGCCAGGTCCCCACCGACGCGTCCACCGCGTTGTAGAAGGCGGCACCCTGACTCGCCGGATCCGCCGCCAGCTCCGCCGACGAGACCGGCTCGAGCAACGCCGCCAGATAGGTCTGTACGAAGAAGAGCACGCCGGCCAGCGCCAGACAGAACAGCACGGCCCGCGCCACCTTCCGCGAGCCGCCCGTCACCTCCTCGGCGAACGAGGCGATCGCGTCGAAGCCGAGATACGACAGCACCGCGATCGACACCGCGGCGAAGACGGCCGTCATGGAGAAGGCGGTGTCACCGGTGAGCGGTGAGAGCCAGCCGCGCTGGGCCCCGTCCCGTACGAGAACGACCACAGCGGACACCACGAAGACCACCAGGACGAGGATCTCCATCAGCAGGACCGCGAAGCCGACCCGGGCCGCTGCCCGTACGCCCCACAGATTGAGCAGCGTGGTCACGGCGACGGCGATCCCGGTCCACACCCACCGGTCCACCTCCGGAACCAGGGCCTCCATCGCGATACCGGAGAAGAGATAGGCGACGGCGGGAATCAGGAGATAGTCGAGCAGCGCCATCCACCCGGCGATGAAGCCGGGGCCATCGCCGAGCCCCTTGCGCGCGTAGGTGAAGACCGAACCGGCCTGAGGGGCGACGCGCACCATCTGCGCGTAGCTGAGCGCGGTGAACGCCATCGCGATCGTGGCGACGACATAGACCAGCGCGACGGCACCGTGGGACTTCGCGTCGAGCGTGCCGTAGACGCCGACGGGCGCCATGGGCGCGATGAACAGCAGTCCGTAGACGACCAGATCCCGGAAGCCCAGCGTGCGGCGGAGTCCGCCCTCGCCGGTCCCCACCTCGTTGCCCACCCCGGTGCCCGGCTCGGGCCTGTGTGCCGACGCCATCTGCCCTCCGTCCGTCGCATACCGTCACAGTCTTCCCCCAGTCGGTCATGTCCCGCCTCTTCTGCGCGGCCTTACGATGGTGGGTATGACTGCTACGCCTCCCGCTCGCCGCGTCCTGCTCGCCGCTCCTCGTGGCTACTGCGCGGGTGTGGACCGCGCCGTGATCGCTGTTGAGAAGGCCCTTGAGCAGTACGGCTCGCCGATCTACGTCCGCCACGAGATCGTCCACAACAAGTACGTCGTCCAGACCCTGGAGAAGAAGGGCGCGATCTTCGTCGAGGAGACGGCGGAGGTCCCTGAGGGATCGATCGTCATGTTCTCCGCCCACGGAGTCGCCCCGGTCGTCCATGACGAGGCCGCCGACCGCAGGCTCGCGACCATCGACGCGACCTGCCCGCTGGTCACCAAGGTGCACAAGGAAGCCGTCCGCTTCGCCGGCGACGACTACGACATCCTGCTCATCGGCCACGACGGCCACGAAGAGGTCATCGGCACCTCCGGCGAGGCCCCGGACCACATCACCCTGGTCGACGGCCCCGACGATGTGGCGAAGGTCGAGGTGCGCGACGAGTCGAAGGTCGTCTGGCTCTCCCAGACCACCCTGTCCGTCGACGAGACCATGCAGACCGTCGACGCCCTTAAGGAGAAGTTCCCGCAGCTGATCTCCCCGCCGAGCGACGACATCTGCTACGCCACCCAGAACCGCCAGATCGCCGTCAAGCAGATGGGCGCGGAGGCCGACCTGGTCATCGTCGTCGGCTCGAAGAACTCATCGAACTCCGTCCGGCTCGTCGAGGTCGCGCTCGGCGCGGGCGCGGGCGCCGCACATCTGATCGACTTCGCGGACGAGATCGACGAGGAATGGCTGGAGGGCGTCTCCACGGTCGGCGTCACCTCGGGCGCTTCCGTCCCGGACATCCTGGTCGAAGGCGTTCTGGAGTGGCTGACGCGGCGCGGGTTCGAGGATGTGGAGCTGGTGAAGGCGGCCGAGGAGTCCATCACCTTCTCCCTGCCGAAGGAATTGCGCCGCGATCTGCGCGCGGAGGCGGCGGCGTTGATGGCCCAGACGGCCGGTGCCGCCTCTCCCGCCCCCTCCGGCGAGTGACAGCCGGGAGCTGCCCGTAACGTTGGACCCATGAACGTGTTCGGAGTGGACATCGGTGGATCCGGCATCAAGGGCGCTCCCGTGGACCTGGAGCGAGGCGAGCTGGCGCAGGAGCGCCACAAGGTCCTGACCCCGCACCCGGCGACGCCCGACGCCGTGGCGGACGGCGTCGCCGAGGTGGTGAAGCACTTCGCGTGGCCTGGGCCGGTGGGCATCACCTTCCCCGGGGTGGTCACCGGCGGTGTCACCCGTACCGCCGCCAATGTCGACAAAGGCTGGATCGACCGCGACGCCGCCGGACTGCTGAGCGATCGTCTCGGGGGCGCTCCGGTGACCCTGCTGAACGACGCGGACGCGGCGGGGGTCGCCGAGATGACCTTCGGGGCGGGCCGTGGCCGCAAGGGCACGGTGATGATGCTGACGTTCGGCACGGGCATCGGCAGCGCGCTCTTCGTGGACGGCCGTCTCCTGCCCAATACGGAGCTGGGCCACCTGGAACTCCACGGCCGCGACGCCGAGACCCACGCCTCGACCAAGGCGAAGGACGACGAGGACCTGAGCTGGCAGCACTGGGCGCACCGGGTGCAGAAGTACCTGGCCCATGTGGAGATGCTGTTCTCGCCCGAGCTGTTCGTCATCGGCGGCGGGGTGAGCCGCAAGGCGGAGAAGTTCGTCCCCCTGATCAAGGGCATCAGGGCCGAGATCGTCCCGGCGGAGCTGCAGAACAACGCGGGAATCGTGGGCGCGGCGATGGCGGCGGCGAGCCGGTAGCACCACGGGTGGCCTCCCGCCGGGGGACCGGTTGGCCCCTTAAGGCGCCCACGCCCCATGCCGTCCGCCGTGGGCGAGGGGGTGCGGAGCGCCGTACGCGGCGGAATCCCCTGGTCGGGGAGGTGCGCGACAGGCGGGTCCGGGCGGCGGACCGGGCCAGCCGCGCGGGCTTCCGGGTCGGCGAGTCGGCGGACCGCCCGATACGCGCGGTCGGCCGACACGTCCTACCCGCAGGGGCGACC
>NZ_JBSGUP010000230.1:0-11542 GCF_053607985.1 Streptomyces sp. NPDC055078 | reverse complement strand
GTGCCGCGGGCGCTGCCGCAGGTGGTGCCGCGAGCGGTGCCACGGGCGGTTCGGCGGGAGCAGCCGGGGGAGCCGCGGCGTCGGAGGGGCTGGGTGCGCCCGTGAAGGTCGGCATCGGCGCGGTGCTGGCCGTCGCGGCGGCGGCCGGGCTGGTGTGGGCGCTCTCGGGCAGCCCGGAGCCCGCGCCGGAGCCCCGGGCGAAGCCGTCCGCCGCGGAGCCGGTGGCACCGGTGCCGCCCCCGAAGCCGGAGCCCCCGGCACCGCCCGCGCCGAAGCCCGCCACGCCACCGGACAGGCCCACCCCGAAGCCCAGGCCGTCCACCGCGCCGTCCGCCCCGCCCAAGCCTGCCCCGGCGAAGCCCGTGCCCCCCAAGACGACGCCTCCGGCACCGCCCGCGCCGAAGCCCGCCGCGCCACCGGACAGGCCCACCCCGCCCCCGGCACCCGCCCCGACCCCGCCCGCGCCGAAGCCCACTCCGCCGCCGCCCCCGCCCCCGCCCGAGCCGAAGGTCTACCAGGTCAACCGGCTGAAGTACGGTGTCATCGGCGACGGGACCGGGCCCGAGGTGCGGCTCAGGGACAGCAGTTGGCTCTGGCAGCGCTCCAGTATGCGGATCGACGGTCAGCGGTACGCGTACGGGGTGACCGTGCACGCCAGGTCGTCCATCACCATCGATCTCAACCGCCAGTGCTCGCGCTATGACGCCCTCGTCGGCATCGACGACATGACGCTGGGCCTGGGCGCGGTGCGCTTCTCCGTCTACGCGGACGGCGCCCGGCTGTGGCGGTCACCGGTGATCCGCGGCCGGGACGCGGCCGTACCGGTGAGTGTCTCGCTCGCGGGCCGCGAGACGATCCGGCTGGTGGTCGAGCCGCACAAGCCCTTCAGTACGGTGGCGCTGGCGAACTGGGCCCAGTCCAGGATCAGCTGCGTGTGACGGGCCGGCCCCGGATCAGCCGCCTGCGGCGGGCCCCGGCCCCGCGACCGCCTCCAGCAGCTCCGCGGCCTCGGGGACGGTCAGGGCGAGGCCCGCCGTGTGCTCGGCGTCGTAGTGCCGGGGCCCCAGTTCTAGACGGGCGCGTCGGCGGAGCCCGTCGGCCGTGGCGGCTTCCGGGGCGGAGCGCGGAGCCGACCCGCGCCAGGCGTCGGCGGCGGCCAGCAGCCGTACGGACAGGGCGAGGCGGCCCGTCAGCGGCAGGACGGCCGCGGCGCTGTCGGCGAGCTGCGCGCTGACGTACTCCGCGCAGTCGGCGGCCCACGCCTTGCGCAGCGCAGCGGCCAGGCCCACCACGGCGGCGGAGGGTCCCGGGGCCTCGTGGGCGGTGAGCGTGGCGTCGATGCCGTCGATGAACACCTCGAAGTGCACGGGCGGGCTGCCCAGCCCGCTGAGGCGGCGGGCCTCGTCGGTCAGCCTCCGGGCTTCGGCCCGCTCGCCGCGCCGCATCGCCAGACCGGCGCGCATGATGTGGATGTAGGCGTCGGCGTCCCGCGAGTCGTTGCGGTCCGCCTCCCGCCCCGCCTCGTCGAGCCGCCGCTCGGCCCCCGCCGTATCGCCGGTGTGGAAGGCGAGTTCGGCGAGCCGGGCCTGGAGAAACGGTGACTCGGCATGGGCGCCGACCTCCCGTACGAGGGCGAGGGCCTCGGCGTACGCCTCCTTCGCCTCCGGGAACCGGCCACGCCTCATGCCCGCCTCACCGGCGGCACTCGCCGTCTGGGCGCGCAGCCAGCGGTCCCCGACGCGGCGGCTCAGCCGGAGCAGTTCGGTGAGATCCTCGTCGACGCCGTCGACGCCGCCCGACATGTCGATGACCATATGGGTGCGGAACAGGAGCGTGGTCCCGTACTCCCAGTCGCTCCCGTACTTCCGGGTGTTGGCGACGGCGGCGTCCAGCATGCCGCGGACCTCCGCCATGTCCTCCGTCAGGCACGCGGTCAGGGGCCAGAGCAGCCCGGGGAAACGGGCGGCCTCGGGGCCCGGCTGTTCGAAGACCCGGCGGATCCCGCGCAGGGTGGACATCAGACCGGCGTCCTCGCGCACCCGGTCGGCGGGCCGGCTCTCCAGGGCCAGGAAGAAGTGCAGCACCCGCAGATGCATCCGGGGCCAGTCCGGGGGATCGCCGTCCTCGGCCGGCCCGGGGCCGAGCGCGAGGACGCGCTCCGCCCAGGACAGCCCCTCGGCACGGTAGTTGCGCAGCCACCAGAACCAGCCCATCCCGAAGACCAGGCGCAGCGCCGAAGCCTCGTCGGGGGCGGCGACGGCGGTGCGGTGGAGTGCGGCGCGGATATTGTCGAGGTCCGCCTCGATCCGGGTGATCCAGGGCAGCTGGTCGGCCGAGCGCAGCCGGGGTTCGGCTTCCTCCACGAACGCGGCGAAGTACTCGGTGTGGGCGCGGGCGGCGGTTTCCCGGGCGGCGGGGACCTCGGCGGCGCGTTCGGCCGCGTACTCGCCGATGGTCTCCAGCAGCCGGAAACGCATGCATCCTTCGGCGTCCGGTGCGGCGGTGACCAGCGACTTGTCCACGAGCGCGCCGAGGAGCGCGGCATCGCCGACGGCCTCGGCGGCGGGCAGGTCCCAGCCGCCGGCGAAGACGGACAGCGCGCGCAGCAGGGTCCGTTCGTCCTCGTCGAGCAGGTCCCAGGACCAGTCGACGACGGCACGCAGGGTCTGCTGACGGGGCAGCGCCGTACGGCTGCCACTGGTCAGCAACCGGAAACGATCATCAAGACGATCCGCGATCTGCCGCGGAGTGAGCATCCGCAACCGCGCCGCCGCCAACTCGATCGCCAGCGGCAGACCATCCAGCCGCCGACAGATCTCCGCACACGCCTCCGGATCATCCCCCACCCCGAACCCCGCCCGCGCCGCCGCCCCCCGCTCCCCCAACAACCGCAACGCCACCGGACCCGGCAACGGATCAACCGGCCGCACCAACTCCCCCGGCACCCCCAACGGCTCCCGACTCGTCGCCAGAACGGTGAGCCCGGGGCACCTCTCCAGCAGCCCCTGGGCGAGGGCGGCGGCGGCCCCGATGACGTGTTCGCAGTTGTCGAGGATGAGGAGCATCCGGCGGCGTGCGCAGTGCTCCACGAGGCGTACGAAGGGGTCGTCCGTGTACCGCTCGGCCACGCGCAACTCTTCCGCTCCGGCTCCGCGCAGGACGGTCTCGCGCGCGCCGAGGGCGGTGAGGACGGCCTCCGGCACATCGTCGGGGTCGTCCACTGGGGCCAGCTCGGCCAGCCAGACCCCGCCGGGCAGTCCGTTCGCGGCCCGCTCGGCGACCTCCTGCGACAGCCGGGTCTTCCCGGCACCGCCGGGCCCGAGCAGTGTGACCAGCCGGGCGCCGCCGAGATCCTGCCCGATGGTGTCGAGGTCGCGCTCCCGCCCGACGAACGAGGTGAGCCGCGCCCGCACATTGCCCCGGGCGGCACGGGCGGCGCGGGCGGCGGGGTGCGCGCGGTCGGCTCCGGGGGCGGGGTGCGGGTCCGGTTGGCCCCAACCCGGGCCTGCGTCCGCCGGGCGACCGTCCCGCGGACCGGGCGGCGCGTCCTGCGCGAACCCGGTCCCGCCCACGGACCCGGGCCTGCCCGGCACCGGCACCGACGCTGGCGCTGGCGCTGGCGGCGCGGGCATCGGCGCGGGCGCACCGCCGTCACCCGCCGCGCCCCCGGTGAACCCGTCCGGGGCCACCGGCGCCGTACCCCTGCCGTGCGCCCGCCCACCCGGCACGTCGTCGGCCGTTCCGGTGTGTGCCGTCGCCGCGTGTGCCGTCGCCGCGTGTGCTGTCCCGGCAGGCGGGGACTGCGGAGGCTGCGGGGACCCGGGTGGCCGGAGTGACTGAGGTGCCGTCGGCTCCCCGCCTCCGGCGGGGCCCGGACCGGGCCCGTCGGTGAGCACGGCCGTCCCGTCGGTGAGCAGGCTCATATGCAGGCCGCGCAGGGCCGGGCCCGGGTCGGTCCCCAGTCGGTCGGCGAGACGGCGGCGGAACGTCTCGTACGCCGCCAGAGCCTCCGCCGGGCGGCCCGTGTCCCGCAGGGCCCTCAGCCGCAGCACTTGCAGGGACTCGTCGATCGGGTGCTCCCCGCAGAGCGCGGCCAGCTCCGGAAGGGCGTCCTCCGCGCGGCGCAGCGCGAGCATCGCGGCCAGCCGGGTACGGCGGGCGTCCAGTCGGCGGGCCTCCCAGCGGGACACCTCCGCCGCGCGGTTGGGCAGATCGGCCAGCACGGGCCCCCGCCAGAGCGCCAGCGCGTCCTCCAGCAGCGCCGTCGCCTTCGCCGCGTCACCCTGCTCCAGCGCCCGCGCGCCCTCCCCCGCCAGCCGGTCGAACCGGTGCAGATCCACCGCGTCGCCATCGGCCCGCAGCCGGTATCCGCCGCCGTCGGCCGATGCCACCGCGTCCCGCCCGAGCGCCTTGCGCAGCCGCCCCACCAGGGCCTGCACGGCGCCGACCGCGTCCACCGGCGGATCGCCGTCCCACACCTCGTCGACCAGGACCCCGACCGGGACCGGCCGCCCGGGCCGCAGCGCCAGCACGGTCAGCAGCGCGCGCAGCCGCGCACCACCGAGCGCGACGGGCGTGCCGTCGTCGTGGAGTGCCTGTGTGGTGCCGAGGACCGAGAAACGCACCCGTTCATTGTCCCTGTTGCGCACAGCGGTTCGCACACAGGAACCAGCGGGGCCACTCCGCGCGTTGTTCCCTGCGCCCCCTGTACGGTCGGTCCCGCTCGTTCCCGTGCCCCTGGAGCCCCCCGGAGTCGCCCCATGCCCACCGCCATCTCCCGTCACAGGGACCGGCGCATCAGCCCCGTATTCCTCGGGATCGTCGCCGTGATGGCCGTGACGGGCTGGGCGGTGTGGACGGAGTTCGCCGGCGCGACGGGGCTCGCCGTGTTCCTCTTCGTCACCTCGGCGTGGATCGTCTCGCTCTGTCTGCATGAGTACGCGCACGCCCGCAGCGCGCTCCACAGCGGCGACACCTCCATCGTCGCCAAGGGATATCTGTCGCTCAATCCCCTCGCCTACACCCACGCCCTGCTGAGCATCGTGCTCCCCGTCGTGTTTGTGATCATGGGAGGTATCGGTCTGCCGGGTGGCGCGGTCTTCATCGAGCGGGACCGGATCCGGGGGCGGTGGCGGCACAGCCTGATCTCGGCCGCCGGGCCGCTGACGAATGTGCTGTTCGCGGTCGTGTGCACCGCGCCGTTCTGGCTGGACGCGCTGGACGGCGTGCCGTTCCAGGTCCGTTTCGCGCTGGCGTTCCTGGCGCTGCTCCAGGTCACCGCCGCGATCCTGAACTTCCTGCCGGTGCCGGGACTGGACGGCTACGGCGTGATCGAGCCCTGGCTGTCGTACCGCATCCGGCGCAGGATGGAGCCGTACGCGCCGTTCGGGCTGCTCGGCGTCTTCGCCCTGCTGTTCATCCCCGAGGTGAACCACACGTTCTTCGACGCGGTCGACGCGATTCTGCGCGGACTGGGAGTGCACGGCCTGGAGACGGACTGCGGGCTGGAGTACTACCGCTTCTGGCAGGGCGAGGACGAGATCTGCCGGACGTTCGTCGACGCGTAGCGGCGCGGGGGCGGCGCGGGGCGCTCGTTGGACGGGGCAGTGCCGGGCTCCGGTGGGGCCGCGGGTAACGCCGGTGGTCGTCAGCGCGCGGCGCCGGGCGCCGGTGGTCGTCAGCCGGTGCTGCCTGCGGCCGACCGGTCCACCTTCGCCTTGCGCAGGTAGTAGTAGGCCATGTTCGAGGAGAGCCCGGCGAGCAGCACCCAGATGATCCCGAGCCACATGCCCTGGGCGAAGGAGACCACGGCGGCCGTGACGGCGAGCGCGCAGACGACGAGTGCGTAGAGAGCGAGGCGGGGCATGGGGTGAGGCTCCTGTCGGGGGTGTCCGTCCGTCCCGCCCAGTGTCCCCCATGCCCCGCCGCGCGTCCCGGAGGGCCCGGAGTACGCCCGTACCGGAGTACGCCCGTACCGGACACCCGTATCCGACGCCGGTACGAGGCGTCCGGTAGCCAGGCGTCCGGTCCTCCACGTTCCTACACGTCGGTGACGCGGAGACCGGCGTGGGCCTTGTAGCGGCGGTTGACGGAGATGAGGTTGGCGACGAGGGATTCGACCTGGTGGGCGTTGCGGAGGCGGCCGGCGAAGACGCCGCGCATGCCGGGGATACGGGCGGCGATGGCCTGGACGAGGTCGGTGTCGGCGCGGGTCTCGCCCAGGACCATCACATCGGTGTCGATCGACTCGACGGCGGGGTCCTGGAGCAGGACGGCGGACAGATGGTGGAAGGCGGCGGTCACCCGGGAGCCGGGCAGCAGGGCGGCGGCCTGTTCGGCGGCACTGCCCTCCTCCGGCGTGAGCGCGAACGCGCCCTTCTTGTCGAAGCCCAGCGGGTTGACGCAGTCCACGACGAGCTTGCCCGCCAGTTCCTCCCGCAACGATTCCAGGGTCTTGGCGTGCCCCTCCCACGGGACCGCCACGATCACCACATCGCTGCTCCGCGCGCACTCGGCGTTGTCCGCGCCCTCGACGCCCAGGCCCAGCTCGGCCGCCGCCTTCTGCGCGCGCTCGGCGGCCCGCGAACCGATAATCACCCGCTGCCCCGCCCGGGCCAGCCGGTACGCGAGCCCGCGCCCCTGATCCCCTGTGCCGCCCAGCACACCCACCACCAGGCCCGACACATCCGGCAGTTCCCAGGGGTCCTTCGCCGCGGGCTTGCCCGCGTTGTCAGTGGAAGTCATGAGTTGACCTTACTTCCGGCCACAACCCCTCGAACGGGTGAGCCGCCGGAAATCCCCGCTCGTTCGAGCGCGTGGTGCTACAGGATGCCGCTCCATGGATGCCGTACGTGTCGCGCTGCTGCGCGAAGTCCTGGCCGGTACGTCGTGGCCGGCCGCGACCCGGCGGTTCGCGGGGGTGCTGCGGTCCTCGGTGGTGCCCCGGGGCGGCGGACTGCTGCTGGTGGGGACCGAGGCGTACGAGCCCTGGCATCTCGCCGCGCATCTCGTGGACGAGGCGGCCTGGTCGGGGCTGCCGGAACTCTCCCCCACGCTGGTACGCCACCGGGCGCGTCCCGGCGACCCGGAGCATCTCGCGGTGGGACTCGGCAGACTGGAGGCGGCGCGGCGCGGCGAGACGGTCCTGGTGGTCGCCCCGGAGCGCCCGGAGTCCGAACTGCTGGCGCGGGTGTGCGACGCCCGCCGCGCGGGGGCGACGGTGCTCGCGCTGGAAGGCGGCGACCCGGAGATGCGCTCCCTCGCGCACGAGTCGCTGACCGTCGGTGACGGGGACGAGGTCGACCTCGACACCGTGCAGCACCTGGTGAGCGCGGCGGCCGGGGAGAACAGCGTGCCGGGGGCGCGGGGGCGGCGGCACTTCCGCGACCGGCTGTCGCGGCTGGTGGATCAGTTGACATCGCCGCCGCCGGGGCGCTGGTAGCCGTCCCGGGCGTCAGCCGCCGGGGACATCCCCGGGCCGCCCTTGGCCGCCTTGGGCGCCTTGGGCCTCCCAGTGGCCTTCCCTGGCCTCTTCGGGCCGCCCCGGCCTCCCCGAGCCTCCCCGAGCCTCTCCGGGCGAAATTCGCTTGCCGCCGCAGGAGCGGCTCACGGAATATGACCTCCTGTGACCTCGAAGCTTTCCGCGATACTCCCGGATCTCTCGCCGTGGCGATCGTCACCCGACTTCCGGCTGCTCTGGGTCCAGGGAGTGATCACCTATCTGGGCAGTTTCATGGCGATGATCGCCCTGCCGCTCCAGATCAAGGAGATGACCGGGTCGCCGCTCGCGGTCGGCACGATGGGCGCGGTGGAGCTGGTGCCACTGATCGTCTTCGGGCTGTACGGGGGCGCTCTCGCGGACGCGGCCGACCGCCGCAAGCTGATCATCGGCACCGAGGCGGGCCTCGGGCTGCTCGCCGTCATCCTGCTGGTGAACGCGCTGCTGCCGGACCCGCTGCTGTGGCCGCTGTATGTCGTCGCGGCCGGTGTGTCCGCGCTGGCGGGGCTCCAGCGCCCGGCCCTGGACTCCCTGATGGCCCGGATCGTCCCCCACGACCAGCTCACCGCAGCGGCTGCCCTGAACAATCTGCGCTGGCAGCTCGGCGGGATCGCCGGGCCCGCGGCGGCGGGGCTCGTCGTGGCGTACGCGGGCCATGCGACGGCCTACGCCGTCACGATCCTCGGCTTCGCCGTCTCCGTCCTGCTGTGCCTGCGGCTCACCCCCGCGCCCGCCGCGCACGACGCGGAGAAGCCGTCGCTGCGGGGGATCGCGGAGGGCGCCCGCTACGCGTGGTCCCGTCCGGTCCTGCTCAGCACCTACGCCATCGACCTGGTCGCGATGATCTTCGCTTTCCCGGCCGCGATCTTCCCCTTCCTCGCGGACGACCTCGACGCCGAGTGGTCCCTGGGCCTGATGTACGCGGCGATCGCCTTCGGCTCCGTGGTCCTCAGCCTGATGAGCGGCTGGATGTCCAAGGTCCGCCGGCACGGCCTGTTCGTCATCTACGGGGCCGGGGTCTGGGGTCTGGCGATCGCCGGGGCGGGGTGGTTCGGCAATGTGTGGGTGGTGCTGCTGTGCCTCGCAGTCGCGGGCGCGGGCGACACCCTCAGCGGTCTCGGCCGTATGACCATCTGGAACCAGACCATCCCCGATGAGCTGCGGGGGCGGCTGGCCGGGATCGAGGTCCTCTCCTACAGCGTCGGGCCCCAGCTCGGGCAGGTCCGCTCCGGAGCGATGGCCGGCTGGACGGGGACGCGGGCGGCGATCTGGACCGGCGGCGTCGCCTGCGTCGCGGGTGTCGCGCTCCTCACCGCCGCGCTCCCCAAGCTCCTCCACTACAACTCCGCCACGGACCCGGACGCGCTGCGCCGCCGCGCCCAGCAGGAGTCGGCGACGTCGGCCCCCTGACCTCACCCGGGGGTGGCCTCATCCTGCGCACCAGGTCCGTGCCCGGCCGTCCGAATCCCGCGCCATCGTGGAGCGGCACGCCCTCGGGGCGTGTCCTCAATCTCCCCCAGACTTCGTCCGGGGGGACCCCCAACGGGCTGGTTTTGCGCACCCGGGTGGGCAAATTCAGCCTCGCCGGCGTTTGAGGCGCGGGTCCAGGGCAGAGCCCCGGCGACCGGGCCGCGCCCGGCGCACGAAACCCGCACCACCGTGGGACCGCACACCCTCCGGGCGTGTCCTCAAACGCCGGACGGGCTGAACGCACCGCTCAGGTGGTCGGGGGGTCGGCGTCCGGAGGGGTGTCGTGCCATTTGGGGTCGGTTTCCCAGGAGAGGTTCCGCTCCCGCGCCGTCTCCATCGCGCGAGTCGCCTCCTCGGGCGACCCGTACGGCCCGAACCGGTCCTTCGCGGGGCACTCCGGGCCCTCCTCGACCTTCTTGTGCTGAAGGCAGTAGTACCACTCCCCCGCCTTGCCGGCGGTGCGCCTCTTGAACAGGGCCATCAGCGGCTCCCTTCCTCTACCGCCATGCTGCCCCACAGCCCCTGGTTAGACTCGCTGATATGTCTGGCCAGTCGCTGCTCGTGCCCGGGGAGCTGTCCCCCACCCGTTCCGTCCCCGCCGCCATCGCCCGCCCCGAGTACGTCGGGAAGCCCGCCCCCGCCCCGTACACCGGGTCCGAGGTGCAGGACCCCGAGACCGTCGAGCGGATGCGGATCGCGGGCCGTATCGCCGCGCGGGCGATGGAGGAGGCCGCGAAGCACATCGCGCCGGGGGTGACCACGGACGAACTGGACCGGGTCGCCCACGAGTTCATGTGCGACCACGGCGCCTACCCGTCCACTCTGGGCTACCGGGGCTTCCCGAAGTCGCTGTGTGCCTCGGTCAACGAGGTCATCTGTCACGGAATCCCGGACTCCACGGTGCTGCGGGACGGTGACATCGTGAACCTCGATGTGACGGCGTACATCGGCGGGGTGCACGGCGACAACAACGCCACCTACCTCTGCGGCGATGTCGACGACGAGTCCCGGCTGCTGGTGGAGCGGACCCGGGAGTCGCTGAACCGGGCGATCAAGGCGGTGCGGCCCGGCCGCCAGGTCAATGTGATCGGGCGGGTGATCGAGTCGTACGCCAAGCGCTTCGGCTATGGCGTGGTGCGCGACTTCACCGGGCACGGGATCAACTCCTCGTTCCACTCCGGACTGATCATCCCGCACTACGACGCGGCCCACGCGACGACGGTCATCCAGCCCGGAATGACCTTCACCATCGAGCCGATGCTCACGCTGGGGACCCATGAGTACGACATGTGGGACGACGGCTGGACGGTGGTGACCAAGGACCGCAGGCGGACGGCCCAGTTCGAGCACACGCTGGTGGTGACGGCGACCGGGACGGAGATTCTCACGCTGCCCTGACCCCGCGCCGGGCCGGGCGGCCGGTTGGACGAGGGGCGTGAGGTTTACCGACAGGGCGTCGGAATCCTATTGACTTAGGTATACCTAAGTAGGATGATCGGTGGCGGTGGCAGTCATGTGCTGACGCCGTTCGCTCTTCCGTCCCCTGGTCCCGGAGGTCCTCCTTGGACACCACCGCCACCACCGCCACCACCACCGCCGAGCCCCAGAGCACCCCCTTCTCCACCCAGATCCGGGTGGCGTCGCACGACAAGCACGACGAGGCCAACGCCTCGCCCTTCATGAGCGACCTCCTCGGCGGCCGGCACGGCGTCGCGGCGTACGCCCGCTACACGGGCCAGCTGTGGTTCGTCTACCAGGCGCTGGAGGGGGCGGCCGAGTCCCTGGCGGACGACCCGGTGGCCGGGCCGTTCATCCGGCCGGAGCTGTTCCGGACGGAAGGGCTGGAGCGGGATCGGACGCATCTGCTGGGCGACGGCTGGCGCGCGGGGCTCACCGCGCTGCCCGCGACGGCGGCGTACGCGGCCCGGATCGAGGAGTGCGCGGCCACCTGGCCCGCCGGTTATGTGGCCCATCACTACACCCGCTATCTCGGTGATCTCGCGGGCGGCCAGGTCGTGCGCGACCGGGCCGAGAAGACCTGGGGGTTCGACCGCAAGGGCGACGGCGTGCGGTTCTACGTCTTCGACGGCATCAGGAACCCGGCCGCCTTCCGGCGGGACTACCGCGCGCTGCTCGACTCGGTGCGGGCGGACGATCTGGAGCGGCAGCGGATCATCGACGAGTGCCGGCGTGCTTACGACTACAACGGCGCGATCTTCCGGGCGCTGGACGCGGAGTTCCCGCTCGGCGCCTGAGCGGGCGCGAGCGGGCGAGCCACGCGACCTCGGTACGGCCACCGGGCGAGCCAGGCACCCCCGGGCGCGTACGCGCGAGCCACGCGCCACCGCACGACCGTCGCACGAGCCCCGCGACCGCGCCCGGGGCTCAGCTCATCAGCCGCAGCGCCTGCGCCACGCTCAGCCTGCGGGCGGGCACCGGAGCCGGGGCCACGATGTCGCGCACCGGAGCGGTGGCCGGGGTGACGATCCGTACCCGCCCGCCGATCTCCACTTCGCCGTCGGGGCCGGGGGCCGTCAGAATCTGTGACCCCCGGCCCTGAGTGATGTTCAGGGC